>CAJWQD010000001.1 GCA_913045135.1 uncultured Flammeovirgaceae bacterium
TATGACTGGTCTGAGAGCGGCCAAAGTATAACAGCCACAGGAGGATCAGTTACTAGAAGACCACTGTTCTCTGACCGTTGATCATCACACGTCTTTCTGCGTGATATCGCACTGCACGGGCCAGCACGATACGTTCTACGTCGCGACCCGCCGCAGACAACTGGCCAGCGGTCATCCGGTGATCCACACGTTCGACGGCCTGTTCAATGATAGGACCTTCATCCAACTGATCCGTCACATAGTGTGCGGTGGCACCGATCAACTTCACACCGCGATCGAACGCCTGGTGGTAAGGTTTCGCGCCTTTGAAACTGGGCAGAAATGAATGATGGATATTGATGATCTGCCCCGGGAGCTCCGCACAGAACTCTGCCGTCAGAACTTGCATGTATCGCGCGAGCACTACCATTTCGATGTTCCGACTCCGAATCTCTTCAATCAGGCGAGATTCCTGGGTGGACTTGGTGTCGGGCGTGACAGGTAGATGCAGAAAGTCGATGTCCTCCGCGGCAGCGAGGGGGTATGCGTCACGGTGATTCGACACAATCAGTGAGATGTCGATCGGCAGCTCGCCGATACGCGTCCGGTAAAGCAGGTCTACCAAACAATGATCCATACGCGACACCATGATCAATGCCTTGGGTCTTCTACTCGCAGGCCATAGCTGCCACACCATCTGATGTTCTTCACCTACACGCACAAAAGACTCATACAGCCGTTCGATGGTGCTGCCTGGCTTATCTTCAAGCGAAAAGTGCACACGCATGAAGAAGGTCTGGCTGTCAGGATCACCAAACTGATCGCTATCGATGATGTTGCCATTCTCTGCGTACAACCAACCGGAGACGGTCTTCACCAAACCGAGCTTGTCGGGGCAGGATAGGTTGAGAATACAGTCCAAAACGGCTCGCACAATGGATTAAGCGGGCCCTAACTTTACTGAAATTACGTTGAGTCAACCAGAGACCATTTGTGCTGAATCCGCGCCTGCTCGCGATCTTTAGCTGCAATCTGCGCAGAAAGGTCTACTTCGAGACAAACGATCCGGAGATCAACGCCATCCCGCGTGTCAGCTATAAATTGTAGTGGCCGACAACACGCATGCACTCACCCAATGTGCGTTGCGAAGAAAGCGAGTGTCCGCGCCTTAGCCTGTCTTGCCGCCGGCTCGCTGTAAGAAGCACGGTGGTTACAATTGAATCCGTGGTCCGCGTCATAGGTATGGACAAACGCATCAGGGATGACTTCTTTGATCTTTTCAACATCGGCCATCGGAATATGGGCATCCTGCTCGCCGAAATGAAGCATCAAAGGAATTCTAGGACGCTGTGCCAGCTGATTGGCGATGCCGCCACCGTAATAACCGACCGAACAACTCAGCGAATCGATGTTGCAGGCGGACAGGTAAGCCATGAGACCACCGTAGCAGTATCCAACCGCACCCACGTTGCCGTAATGCGCCAGGACCTCGACAGAGGCCATCAGGTCACGAATGGTGGTCGGCATTTTCAGTTCGTTGAAAGCAAGACCTGCACCTTTCCCAAAATCGTCTCCCTCGTAACCCAGTTCGACATCGCGTTCTGCACGATCAAAAAGCGCCGGCGCCAGGGCCGCGTAGCCATCCGCGGCATAACCGTCGACTACCTCACGAATGTGGGCGTTCACACCGAAAATCTCCTGAATCACCAGCACGCCTCCTTTTGGCGTTCCTTCGGGCAGCGCCAGCCAGGCATCCAGCTCGAAACCATCACTTGAGACGACTGTTGTCTTGTCTCCCATCGCGATCTCCATTTCCTATGTCGCATTTGAGTAATTATCGTAGCGATGACATTGCCAACATGCCACTTATCCAAGACGGGCTTTCAGCTCAGTGAACTGACAGAAGATCGTTGCAAGGGCTATCTGAAACGACAAGGCATCGAGACCTATCACCGGATGCTAGCTTCGATGGTTAAAACAGTCCTGATTCCTCCAGACCTGCACGCAGGGGAAATACTGACCAATAACAATGGCTGGACGCTGATCGATCCAAAGCCGTACACCGGCGATCCTACGCACGACGTCACGCAGCATCTGCTGAACTGCACCGAACACCTCATGGAAGGTCCGCTGGCGCTCATCGACCGGATGGCATCACTCACAGACCAGGATCCGGATCGCATCCGACTCTGGTTATTCGCTCGCTTTCCATGTGCGATTGCGCGTACCGACCAATATGGTGTTTATTGTCCAACAACTGGAAGCGGTTTCCCGTTAATCAGCATCAAAGATGCTGTCAACAATGCCAGCTTCATCGTCACCAGGCCATGGCGGCACCTGGACAGCAATGATATCCAGGTCAACGCGACCTGAATTCCTGCATTGAAATGCGGTGCCTTGAGGAATCGCCAGGGACAGCCCTGGTCTCAATGCAACTTGCTGCACCGCGACAGCGCCGTTGTTGCTCATCCAGATTTCCCCCTCGCCTGTCGTCACGTACCAGATTTCATCAATGCTACGATGCATCACAGCACGCGTCACCTGACCAGGGTGTATACGAAAGTGCGCCGTACTCGCATTTTCGGTCCGCGCCAGAAGCCTGACTTCTGCGCCATCCGGCGCCACTTCGTCAGGTTCTATCGGGAGCCGACGCACGCTGCGATCCACATCCACCAAGAGTATCTCCGCGACCTCGAATTATCAGCCCATCATACTCTGCGACTTGTCTCATGTCGGTGAAGGTCCTAGGCTGACTGCATGCTGTATTCACTTGCGGTGCAAAACTATCGGTCTTTAAAGGAAATGATACTGCCTCTCGATCAGTGCAACCTTGTGACGGGTGCTAACGGAAGTGGCAAATCGAATCTGTACCGCGGACTCCGGTTGCTTGCGGAGACCGCCACAGGGACGTCCACTTCCTCAATTGCAGCAGAGGGCGGCATCGAGTCTTTGCTCTGGGCCGGACCGGGCGCATTCTCCAGAAAAGAACTTGCCGGTGACCATCCGGTTCAAGGAAAGGTAAAACAGGGCCCGGTGAGTCTTCGATTTGGTTTTGCCGCAGAACAGCTCAGCTATGCCATCGACTATGGTCTGCCGGAACCCGTGCCACGCACCATGTTCGGCAAGGATCCTTGCGTTAAGCGCGAGGTCATCTGGCACGGTCCTGTCTGGCACCCCAGCCGTACCATGGTGGAACGCCGAGGACCGATGGTTCGTGCTCGAGATGACAACGGAAAATGGCAGGTGATTGAGGAGCACATGCAACCCTACGACAGCATGCTCGCGCGCCTACCTGATCCTGTCAGAGCTCCGGAAGTTTACGTCTTGCGAGAAGCGATCCAGTCCTGGCGGTTCTATGATCATTTCCGTTCGGACCAGGATGCGCCGGCCAGGCAATCAAATATCGGTACACGCACACCGGTGCTCAGCAATGACGGCCATGATCTTGCGTCGGCCTGGCGCACAATTGTGGAGGTGGGGGACCACGAAGGACTGGAAGCCGCGGTCTCCGACGCGTTCCCCGGCGCCCACGTGGATATTGTGCAGAAAGCGGGTCGCTTTGATCTCAGCTTTCAGCAGGATGGATTGCTTCGTCCCTTGTCACAGGCAGAATTGTCCGATGGCACGCTGCGCTACCTATTGTGGATTGCAGCACTTCTGACGCCCAGACCACCGGCGCTGATGGTTCTGAACGAACCCGAAACGAGCCTACATCCGGAACTTTTACCACCTTTAGGCCGGTTGATGAAGAAGTGTGCGGAGAGTACGCAGCTGTGGGTCATCTCTCATGCACTTGGACTGATCGAGGCACTCAGCGAGGAAAGCAATCACGTGCACCTAACGAAACGCCTGGGTGAGACCATGATCGAAGGCATGGGGACCCTTGATTTTGAGACGCCCGCATGGAAGTGGCCGGTCCGATAAACCAAGACAAGCTCTTTACTCCACCTGAACTGTACCTACAATATCCCACCCCCCTTGAGTGAACGACGTTGTGTCTATCGTCACCTGCACCAACCTGCACGTCTCGTTTGGCGAAGACGTGATTCTCGACCATATCGATCTTGCCATCGAGAAGAACGAGCGGCTGTGTGTGACTGGTCGAAACGGGAGCGGAAAGAGCACGTTACTTAGATTGCTCGCGGGTGAGGCAGAGCCTGATGACGGTACCATCTGGTACCAAGAAGGTTTGAGAGTCAGTGCGCTACCCCAGACATTGCCCGAACGTTCGCAGAAAACGATCTTTGATGTCGTCGCTGAAGCTTTTGCAGAGACCGGATCCCTGTTACAGCAGTACCACCAATTAGCAACCAGCCCAGACCCGGACATGAATCTCATGGATCGACTGCAACAACAAATTGAACGTGATGATGGCTGGAACATCGACCATCGCATCATGGCTACGATCGATCGTCTCGGTCTGATCCCAAGCGAGACGCTGATGCATCTCTCAGGGGGCTGGTTACGCCGGGTCGCTATCGCCCGCTCGCTGGCAGCAGATCCCGATCTCTGGCTTCTGGACGAGCCCACGAACCACCTGGATATCCCGGCGATTCAGTGGCTCGAAGGTGTCATAAGCGATTTTCAGGGCACTGCCATGGTCATCAGCCACGACCGGCACTTCCTCAATGCAGTCTGTACTAAGATTGCAGACATCGATTATGAAACCATCATTTACTCAGTAAAGAAAACAAACCGTCTAGTTTTACTTGAAGAAACATGGCCAGTTGCTTCCATTTCATCAGACATAAGTCATGTCGTTCAAAGAAATGCATTTGACTATTTAGACGCGCCCATTTATCGAGTCGTGAGTAAAGATTTACCACTGCCATATGCACCATCTTTGATTGAGGAAATATTGCCAAATGTAAAAAAAACCATAGCAGCCATTAATGCAGTTATGTATAGATAATTCCCGATAATCACAAGTTCACTTCATAAAATTTGACAATAATTTGGCTCCACCCAATTTATTCATGTTTTTCATCATTTTACGCATTTGGTTAAATTGCTTAAGTAACTGATTCACTTCTGTAACAGTCGTACCACTGCCTTTCGCTATTCTAATTTTTCTACTCCCATTCAAAAGTTCCGGATTGGACCGCTCTTTAGGAGTCATTGATTTAATAATAGCTTCTACAGGTTTTAAGCTATTGTTATCAATGTCAACATCCTTTATTGCCTTACCTATACCCGGTATCATTCCAACAATATCCTTGAAACTCCCCATCTTTTTGATATGCTCCATTTGAATCAAAAAATCATCAAAACCAAACTGGTTCTTTTTGATTTTTTTATTGATTCTCTGAGTCTCTTTTTCATCAAAATTTTGCTGAGCTCTTTCTACTAGAGTCAATACATCTCCCATTCCCAAAATTCGCTTGGCCATACGATCAGGATAAAAAAGATCCATAGCATCCATATTTTCACCCGTAGAAATGAATTTAATTGGTTTTTCCACTTGCCGTCTCACTGATAATGCAGCTCCCCCACGTGTATCCCCATCAAGCTTAGTAAGCACCACGCCATCAAAATCAAGTCGATTATTAAACGCTTGAGCCGTATGAACCGCATCCTGACCCGTCATAGCATCAACTACAAATAAAGTTTCAGCTGGTTTCAATTCTTTTTTAAGACCTGAAATTTCAGCCATCATTTGTTCATCAACAGCCAAGCGACCTGCAGTATCAATGATCACCGATTTTTTACCATGGGCTTTAGAATATTTTATTGCATTATTAGCAATAGAAATAACATTTTTGTTTTCTCTTTCAGAAAAGACCTCAACGTCTATTTGGTCACCAAGTACTTTAAGTTGATCTATTGCCGCTGGTCGATAAACATCACATGCAACCAATAAGACTGAGTGACCTTTCTTATTAATATATTGAGCCAGTTTTCCGGAAAATGTAGTTTTGCCCGAACCTTGCAGTCCTGAGATAAGTATAATATTGGGATTACCACCTAAATTGATGGGAACGCTCTCTTTACCCATCAATACAGTAAGCTCATCAGCTACTATTTTTGTTAATAATTGACCAGGAGAAACAGAAATCAAAACATCCTGCCCCATTGCCTTTAATCTGATTGAATCTGTGACGTCTTTGGCTACTTTATAATTAACGTCTGCATCTATCAGTGCTCGTCGGATATCTTTAACTGTGGCAGCGACGTTTAATTCGGTAATCCTACCTTGGCCTTTTACATTCTTAAATGCACGATCAAGTTTGACACTTAAATTATCAAACATATACAATAATTTGTCTTATTTAAAAATGTAAAATTAACAATTTGGAAGATATTAAAATCAATTTATATAACTTTTTGATACATTAAACATGCCTTGAAGAATATGTAGTATTATTTACTGAAAACAAAAAGTTAAGACTTCAAAATAGGGCTCAAATCCGCTGGGGAATATTTAATAGATTTTAACGTCTTGTTATCCCCCCTTCTAAAGACCAGATACTTACCTGACACTTCTCTATAATAACAATCGGTATTTTTCTTTTCCTTATAGTGCGCAACTGTAACCTGTGCCTCTTTTTCACTTTCACAGGCTTTACTCATATTAGACCGTTGTACTTCATCGAAAAGTGCTGGAAATTTTTCCCCTAATCCAAACTCAAGAATAGCACCCGAGAGCACATATTGGATATCACATAGTGCATCTGCAATCTCTACAATATTATTTTCTTCAATGGCCTCTTTAAGCTCTTGTAATTCCTCACCAATTAAAGATAACCTAAGATCGCATCGCTGCTTTGAGGGAATTTGAGGTTCATTTAAAATTGGATGCTGAAAAGTCTTATGAAATCTGGCTACCTGGTTGAGTGAGTCAATTTTATCCATTTATAAATTATTATTTGATTTTTCATATTCATTTTTAATCACCAAATATAAGAAAAAGACAAATCCTCCCAATATAAATGTTAGAATCAAAATCATACTGATCAATGCTTGACTACTCATTTACTTCACAAATTCATGATAAATAATATACCAAGAAAGTTAATTATAATGTTTTAACAAAAACATTATACCTTTTTATAAAAATTTCATTTTCTAACTGTTGATGCGTCTCTTAATAAAATTAATAAATTATAAGTAGTTATGAGTTCAGTTGGGAGTACCAACAAAAAAGTCCTCTGGTATCTGGTGGATTCCACTTTGACAGGTAATGGATACTATCATCTTTATTTATCTATTAATTATTAAAGTAATATTATATTAATGTAATAAGTTTTCGGTGCGAGTCCAATCACCACTATAAATTTGAAATTTCTTAAAAGATAAAGAATCGATTAATCTCACTTTTAAGAGCTATTTAGATCAGAAGGAGTCTAGAGAAAAGAGGGAGAATAATGACATATTAAAGTACTAGAAGTGAGAAGAAAATAAAGAGTTTTTGTATAACAATTTAGTACAAAAAACGATCTAGCAATCTTCCACCGATTCTTTAAAAATAAAAAAATTGAGCCATTATTGCCATTTCAGCTATTATTCTATTTTGTGAATCTACGATACAAAAAATTATTGGCCAATAGTCCTATGACTATTACGCCCATCCATTGAGTAATAATAGATGCATTACTGTAAACACTGATTATATTCCATAGTCCAGATGCATCAAACCAAGGATAGTCACTGTAACCTCTGGACATCCACCAATAAATCAAGAAAATAGCCAAAGGAATGTTTAGTATCATACATGTTTTGAAATAGGTAGAGGAAACTTTAAAATCAGAATCTAAGTCTATAAAATTCTTTTTGAATTGTGAAAATCCATATTTTGCCACTGCCAATAAAATAAATAGACCTGATAGAATTAAACCTACACCCCAAACCCAATCTTGATTTGTGAAAAAATCTAGACTGTACGCTGACGGGAATCCAAAAATAATGAAGAAAAAAATCACGTTTTTAGTCGATTTAATACGTGAAAAGCCTAAATCACTCAAGTTTTTGATAAGTAATTCGATCATAGCCAATAAAGAACTCAAAGCGGCAAAAAAAAGTGCCATGAAGAATACACTTGAAAGCAATGAACCACCTGCAATATTTGAAAACAAAACAGGTATCACAGTAAAAGTCAACGCCTGATTTCCACCTTGAAGATAAATTATTGCATCCGCTTCTGTTTGAGACATAGCAAAAACAGCGGGTAAAATAGCCATTCCAGCCATTAACGAAGCTAAATTATTTCCAAAAGCACCTACAAATGTATTAAGCGTCACATCTTCTTTATCGCTTGAATAAGATGATATAGTCATGATCAAACCCCATCCTGCACCAGTGGACCAGGCCGATTGTGTTAGTGCTTCAATCCAAATGATTGGATTAAAAAAATGATCAAAATTAATGGTAAACATGTATTCTAGTCCCAAAAATCCCTTTTCCATATTCAAAGAAATAATGGCCACAATGATCAAAAGAACAAAAAGTGAAGGTATCAATATTTTATTGGCACGTTCCAATCCTTTTTGCAGACCACTTGCAAGTAATAAAGAACCTAATACAACTATAGCGACATATAATAGAATGGTCATCCAATTTCCATTGGATACCGAATTCCAGAACTGATGAAGATAATCTGGATTTTCAATCAATCGTGATTTTAGAGATTGTTCAGCAAATATATTTGATAAAGAAAAACTAAAATATCGTAAGGACCATGCCGTAACCACAGAATAATAAAAAGCGATACCAAGCGTACAAGCGGTAATAAAAAAGCCCATGAAGGTAAAAGGTTTTCCAGCAAAAATGGCAAAAGATCCAATAACACCTTTTTTATATTTCTTACCAATTGAAAATTCTGCCAAGAGCAGAGGAATTGACCAAATAAGTAAAAATAAAATCCAAAGTAGTAGAAAAGCGCCACCGTATTGACCCGCAAGTCTTGGAAATCTCCAAAGATTTCCTGCTCCGATAGCCATCCCTAATGAAGCTAAAATAATACCCCATCGATTACTGAATTGCTCTATCTGTTTCACTCTGGTTTTTTACAAACTTAATCAACGGAATATAGCATGAAATTTTCAGACGGCTCATTAATTTGACCGATAATAAAAAAAGTTACTAACTAATTGATCTACGAATTATTTTTAAAATTTAGATTTTATCTAATGTCGATATCGAGCCGCAAAAACAATCATCTTACCTGAATTACGGTATTTAAAATTGTTTAAGAATGTAAAATCATTTCAAGATGATTCCTTTAGTTGTAGTTGCAACTAAATTAGTGTAATTTACGACAAAGTTTAAAATGGATAAAGAAGATTTTTTTCCATAGTTCGAAAAACTCTTATTGCCCTAGCTTAGAGGAGCGATGAAATCCTTCGATTTTCATTTAGCTGATGAGCCATCGCATGCCGGAGTTGCTTTATTTTAACACCAAATTATATTCTTGTGTGTCCTTAGCTTACAAGATAGAATAGTACAAAATGATCTGGCCTATATCAGTGATAGGGATAAACCTAATTAACCCGTCTAATATCAAATATGAAACGGAAGGGGCTTTTAAAACGTAAAAATTCCAAATTAGACAAAAGGATCAATAACGTATTCATCACTCATAAAGGATTAAAAGAAACGAAAAATGCATTTTCAATAATCATAAATGAAATTGATAATATTCAACATAAGTTAGACACTGATGAGATCGAAACAACCATTAAAGTTTTAAAACAAATAATCACGTATACCAATCGAAAAGAGCTACCGCTCACTATTGTGAAATAAAATGAGACAGATAACTATAGTAATTGGAATAATCATTTTTTTCGGTTCCATCTTTGGAGCTCAAAAAATTATATCAAGCAAAAAAAGCTATAAAACCAAAGAAAATAAACTTATTCCTTTGGCATATGTGAAAACAATCACAAATTATTCTATTCCTATCTCTATTAGAGAACAAGGTAGACTTTTTGCCAAAAAAAGAATGAATTTGTTTGCTGAAGTCCAGGGAATTATGAAAGTAAGACCGAAGGAATTTAAACCGGGTATTTCGTTCAAAAAGGGAGAAATTATGATTGAAATGAAGAATGACGCTTATTATGCCAACCTCCAAGCTCAAAAAAGTATACTTCAAAATTTAATAACAAGCATTTTACCTGACTTAAGACTTGACTATCCAGATGCCTACCTAAAATGGGTGAACTACCTAAACAATTTTGAAATTAACCAACCATTGAAAAAACTGCCAGAAGCGACTTCAGATCAAGAAAAATTCTTTATTACAGGTAAAAATATTTATACTACTTTTTACAATACAAAAAACTTAGAATTAATATATCAAAAGCATCTTATCAAAGCTCCATTTGATGGAATTCTTACCTCTGCTCAAGTAGATCCAGGTACTGTGATTAGAACAGGGCAATTACTAGGTAATTTTATAGATCCAACAGAATATGAAATGCAAGTAGACGTTAGTAAAAATACTATTAAATCTATCAAAATAGGAGAAAGAGTTCAAGCTTACGCTCCAGATAATGAAACTAAAATTTATTCAGGAATTATCACTAGAATTAACGGGAAAATTGATCAAGAAACGCAAACCGTAAAAGTATTTATATTACTTAAGGCATCCGATTTAAAAGAAGGCATGTTTTTAGAAGCCGTTATACCAATTCAAAGTATTGAAAATGCATTTGAAGTAAATAGGTCATTGCTTATAAATCAGAATAAACTTTTTGTTGTTCAAGATAGTATCCTTACCCTTCTTTCGATCAAAATTTTACATAAAGGAGAAAAAAATGTAGTAGTAGATGGACTTTCTAATGGAATGCTAATGGTTGATCGAATCATTCCTAATGCCTATCAAGGAATGAAAGTGGCACCCATCCAAGTTAAATAAGAGCCATGCAAAAGGTAATAAAATATTTTATAAACTTTCCAATAGCTGGATGGTTAATTGTTTTCGCCTTTGTGATACTTGGTATTGCTGGTATTAACAATTTAAAATCTTCTTTTTTCCCACTCGTTGAGAGTCGTAATATTTCAATTGATGTATATTACCCCGGAGCCTCTCCACAAGAAATGGAAGAAGGTATTGTTCTAAAAATCGAAGATAACCTCAAAGGAATTGTTGGAATAGACAGATTTACCTCCACCTCAACAGAGAACCATGCTAGCATACTCATAGAGGTCCTAAAAGGTTATAATATAGATGCCACTCTTTCCGATGTGAAAAATGCAGTGAATAAAATACCTTCATTTCCCTCAAGTATGGAGCCTCCCATAATAGCCAAACAAATATTTAGATCAGACGCAATAAGTATTGTCCTAAGTGGAAAAAATATTCCTCTAATGACTCTTAAATCACTTGGAAGACAAGTAGAAAATGATTTAAGAGATTTCGAAGGAATATCACAAATCACAGTAACCGGTTACCCTGCAGAAGAAATAGAAATTGCCTTAAATGAAGACAAAATGCGCGCTTACGAACTGACTTTCCCAGAAGTGGCAGCTGCTATCACATCGACAAATATCTTAGTCACTGGGGGGTCGATTAAAACCTCACAAGAGGAATACCTCATTAGAGTGAGCAATAGAAGGTATTACGGTACTGAATTTGATCAAATCATTTTAAAAAGTAATGAAAATGGCAAACTTGTAAGACTGCAAGATGTGGCAATTATTTCAGATAAATGGTCTGAATCACCTGATAGATCCTACTTTAACGGAAAACCTTCTGTTCAATTAAATGTACAGGCAACAATATCAGAGGATTTAGTAGATGTCGCTGAAAAAGTAAGAGGATATGTAACGCAATTTAATGCGCTGAATGACAATCTTCAATTAGACATTATTAGTGACCGATCTATAGTTGTTGTGCAGCGAATTAATTTACTGCTAAAAAATGCACTTCAAGGAATTACTCTTGTACTGATTTTTTTAGCTCTTTTTCTCAAACCAAGATTAGCTTTTTGGGTAGCATTTGGATTACCCTTTTCCTTCTTAGGAATGTTTATTTTTGCAGGATTTTTTAACGTTACAATTAATGTTGTCTCATTATTCGGTATGATCATCGTTATTGGTATTTTAGTTGATGACGGCATTGTTATTTCTGAAAACATCTACCATCATTACGAGAAGGGAAAATCTAGAATTCAAGCAGCAATCGATGGTACATTGGAAGTGTTGCCCGCTATCACTTCAGCCATTCTTACCACATTGGTGGCATTTTCATCATTTTTCTTTTTAGAAGGAAGAATTGGAGAATATTTTGGAGAAACAGCTACAATTGTTATCCTCACCTTGGGACTCTCACTGATTGAGGCTTTAATCATCCTGCCTTCTCACATTTCACATTCAAAATCGTTGACCAAGGCCCAAAAAACGTACTGGTTTAATGCCTATTCCGACAAAATGATGTCTTGGATGCGTGATAAGTTATATGCGCCTACCTTAGAATATTTTCTTCAAAACAAGGTTTTGGGTTTCGGCATCACCTTTGCTTTACTCATATTAACTATTGGCTCTATGGGAGGTGGAATAATTAAATTTTCATTTTTCCCCCAAATCGCTAGCGATCGTCTTGCCATTAATTTAAAAATGCCCCAAGGAACAAATGAATCTGTAGCTGACTCTATCATCTCACACATTGAAGAGCAAGCTTGGTTAGTAAATGATTCTTTGTCGAAAATGCAGACCGGAAAATTATCTGTAATCCAAAATATAATCCGACGGGTTGGACCTGGTACATCCACGGCATCTCTTACCATCAATTTGCTGGCAGGTGAAGCTCGTGATGCCCCTGCTTACACAATCTCAGCTGCAATTGACAAGAAAGTAGGAAAAGTCGATGGTGCAGAGACTTTAATCTACGGATCTGGAAATTATTTTGGAGGTAAACCTGTGTCAGTATCTCTACTTAGTAATAACATCGATGAACTAAAACAAGCTAAACTTTTAGTTAAAGATTATCTAAAAGAAAATATTTTACTCAAGGATATTGAAGATAACGATCCTGCAGGGATAAAAGAATTAAAGCTTGAACTGAAGGAAAATGGCTATGCAATGGGTTTTAGACTCAATACTCTAATCAATCAAGTACGGTCAGGATTCTTTGGGTATCAAGCCCAGCGCTTTCAAAGAAGACGAGATGAAATAAAGGTTTGGATAAGGTATGATAAGGAGACAAGATCTTCAATTACCAGCCTTGAAGAAATGCGGGTAGTAAGCCCGCAGGGTGTTCGGGTACCTTTAAGAGAAATTGCTAATTATGAGATACAACGAGGTGAAATCTCAATTAACCATCTTGATGGAAATAGAGAAATAAGATTGGATGCGGACCTCAAAAATCCAAAAACAAGTGCTACAGAGATAGTACAAGAAATTAAGACCGAAATACTACCTATTCTTAAAAGACAATACCCAAGTGTTACTGCTTCATTTGACGGTCAAAGTAGAGAGGCAAACAAAACAACAACATCTGCCGCTGCGACAATGCCCATAGTTCTATTTATGATTTTTGCAATTATTGCATTTACTTATCGCTCTGTGAGCCAACCACTCATTCTTTTAGTAATGATTCCTTTCAGTTTAATTGGAGTAGCCTGGGGGCATTGGATTCACGGATATCCTATTAATATTTCTTCTTTTCTAGGAATCATTGCACTAATAGGAATTGTAGTAAATGACGGATTAGTTCTCATAGGAAAATTTAACACCAACTTAAGAGCAGGAATGAAATTCAATGAATCACTTATGGCTGCAGGGAAATCTCGCTTTCGTCCAATTTTTCTAACATCCGTCACAACAATAGCAGGTTTAGGACCACTAATTTTTGAAAAAAGCTTGCAAGCTCAATTCCTGATTCCAATGGCTGTATCTATAGCTTACGGCATTTTAGCCGCTACCGTTCTAACTCTGGTATTTCTACCTATGATGCTAACCTTAGGAAATTCTATGAAAGTGTGGGCATTATGGTTTTGGACTGGAACCAAGCCAACAAAAGAATCTGTGGAGCGTGCTGTTAAAGAATTAAACATTAGTTATGAATAAACTCAAATTATTATCTCTCATTGCTATTTACTTAAATCTTCACGGTCATGGAATAGGACAAGAACTACTCACTAAGGATCTTGCAGTGGAGATTGCACTTGAAAACAATTTCGATATAAAAGCAGCGAATAATATGACAAAAATTGCTGCGAATAATGCTGCAATAATGAACAGTGACTTTTTACCTTCACTGTCAGGAAGTGCCGGTTCTACATTGGCATCAACCAACTCGACAAATGAATTTCAAGATAATAGGGTTGTAAGTGTTTCAGGAGCTGAAACTATCAGTTACAATGCTAGTTTATCCTTGAATTATACTCTTTTTAATGGATTTAGTAGAAAATACACCTATGAAAAACTACGAGAAAATTATAATTTGACGGCACTGCAGGCAAGAAAAGTAATTGAGAATACACTCTACAATATTTTCTTTGCCTACTATGAAATTGCAAGACTCACTCAAGATCAATTAAATCAAAATAGATCTCTTACTATCTCAAAAGAACGCTTAAACAAAGCTACTTTTAGTTTTGAATATGGTCAGAGCACCAAATTAGATGTATTGAATGCAGAGGTAGATTTTAATAATGATAGCATCAATTACCTTAACATCAGCCAATCATTAAAAACTGAAAAAAATAATCTTAACCTTTTATTGGGAAGAAATATAGACACGGCTTTTGAAGTGGATACTACTCTTTCTTTTTATGAAGATCTAGTATTCGAGGTGTTATCAGATAAGGCGCATTCGAATAATGTTGAAGTACTCAAGCAAAACAGTAATCTTCGAAATGCAAAAACAAATATTAAAATTTCATCTGCCGCGATTATTCCTAATATAGGACTGACTACTCGTTATAATTGGGAGAATAGTGACTTTGGACCTGTTGGATTTCTTGCTACTCGCCAATCAGATGGTTTGAACATTGGGACATCAATTTCGTGGAATCTCTGGGATGGAGGTAAGTCAAATACCGTCAGGCAAAATACTAAAATAGCTCTGGAAAATGAATCTATTTTAGTCGATCAAACTTTACTAAATCTAAATCGTAATTTGAATAATGCATGGACCAGCTATCAGACAGCATTATTTATCATGAAAGCTGAAAAAAAAAATTTAGAAACAAATCGACGTAATTTTGAACGCACCAAAGAACAATACAATCTTGGACAAATTACCTCGATAGCTTTCAGACAAGCCCAGCTTAATTTACTGAACGCCCAGGTCAACTATAATGGTGCACGTTACAGTGCAAAAAAATCTGAGCTGGGTCTGCTTCAGTTGAGTGGGGATCTTTTACAGGCAAATTTCTAGCAACCTACTATTTTCGCCTTTTTGAAACATAAGACGAAAAAATTAAAATAATCGTTAGAATCAACAGACCGATTAAACTACCTTCAAATAGATAATCGATGATGGAAAAGTCCCATTGATCGCTGTCTATACTATAATGAAAATTCCTCTCATGGCCTAACCAGTAATGAAACCAGAGTACATTAATAAACCTAAATTTTTGGCTTGATCCACAGAAATAGAGTTTTTTAGCTCGTAGATATCTACCCTCAACGCTAAGAAATCAGTCCCCAAATTAAAATAATAAACAATTAAAATAGAAAACGAACAATCCGCAGAATTTTAATCGCTACTTTATCTTGAAACCTACTTAAACAAATCAATTCAGTCTTTCAATCCACTGAGCCATTAAACGAATAGACTCTTTGAGATAGGGATCTTTACTCATTTTTACCGAATCTGATTCTGAAAAAAAAAGCTTTGTTTTAACTATTTCTCCATCTAAATTAATTGATGATTTATTGGCCTCGGCTTCTCTCTGACGAATCGATAAATTTAATGACATGGACTTATCTTTATTTACTTCTATCTGTTTATTGATATCATTGACCAAATCAATCAATTGACTATCATCCGCTAAATGTTTTTTATACTCATCATACAGATGATCTATAAGGTTCGATGAAACATAATTGGTAGGTGAAAACAAAGAAGAGTTTATCTCATCCCATGGTAAAGCTGACGGACTTGAGCTTTCACCTACTTCATCCGATGTGAAATAAGTAGGAAAGGCTATATCTGGTCTCACGCCAATACGCTGTGTACTGCTTCCAGAAGCCCTATAAAACTTTGCTAAGGTCATTTTGAGTTGGCCAAGGCTAATTTCTTTATTGTAAAGTTTATCCCTAAGTCCTTTTAAATCGCCATTGTTTGAAAATTGATTAACACTAATCAATCGATTGAGATAGTTTAATACGGGACGTTCCAAACTCAGTAAACTTTGAACAGTACCCTTTCCAAAACTATTTTCACCAAAAACAACACCTCTTTTGTAATCCTGTATAGCTGCCGCAAATATCTCGGAAGCACTGGCGCTATATCTATTTTCTAAGACAGCTAAGGGACCCGTATACAAGACTCGAGGGTTCTCATCTGACAAAACATCTATAGTTTTATCTGTATTTCGAACCTGAACTATAGGACCTGAAGGAATAAATAAGCCGGTCAAATCAATTGCTTCATCCAGTGATCCCCCACCGTTATACCTAAGATCGATAACTAAGGCATCCATTCCTACCTTATTGAGACTATCTAATAAAATACTCACATCTCGGGTCGTACTTTTATAATTTTGAACCCCCGCACTTCGCTCTTCAAAATCAATATAAAAACTAGGCAACGTAATCACTCCAACATGATAAGTAATATCATTTTCAAAATAGGAAATAATTTCTCCTTTAGCTGACTCATCTTCTAATTTTATCTTTTCTCTAATCATCCGGACCGTATCGGGAGATGCTGTCAAATCTCCCTTACTCAAGGTCTGAAGCCTTACTACAGTTCCCTTAGGTCCTCTGATTTTTTGAACTACTTCATCTAATCTCCAGCCTACTACATCTACAAATTCTCCGTTATCTCCCTGAGCTACAGCTATAACTTTATCTTTTTCGAAAATTTGCTTACTCTTAAACGCAGGACCTCCAGGTACGACAGAAACAATTTGCGTGTAGTCAAGCTGCTGCCCTAATACCGCACCAATACCCTCTAAAGATAAACTCATATTGATTTGAAAATTATCTGAAGTAATTGGTGAAAAATAACTCGTATGGGGATCATAGGCCGAGGTTAAGGCATTTAAATAAACTTGAAAAACATCTTCACTCTTATTTTGATACAATGATTTAATCCGTCGCTCGTTTCGATCTAATAATATTTTCTTTACCTCATCCCAATCTTTATTAGCCAATAATAAGTTTAAAGCCCGGCTCTTCATAATCAGACGCCATCGTTCATTGAGTTCCTCAGAACTAATGGCCCATTCTATTTCATCAAAATTTAAATTATAATACTCCTCTTTTTCGAAGTCAAAACCTTTTTCTAAAACTTCAGAAATACGCTCATATCGATTTAATGCCCGAGATTGGTAGAGATTGAATAATTGAAATCCAAAATCTAATTTTTCTGCTGATAATTCATCATCCAGTTTAAACTTATACTTTTCAAAATAATCAAAATCTGACTTTAAGAAAAAAACTTTTGAAGGATCTAAACCATCGATATAATTTGCAAAAACGATAGAAGAAAGTGAGTCATTTAACTTTAATTTTCGATAGTGGTATTTTTCAAGATATGCAGAAGTAATAAATAAAGCTTTTGAATGCTCCGGAAGGGGCATCAAGGTATTTAGTGCTTTCTGTGTGGAAGGTCGTGATTGAGCATTTATACTATCCAAAAATAAAATTAGGCATCCTAAATAAATCAATAATCTTATATGCATTCAAAAGTAATTTAGAAATAATTATTGTTACAAATTTAATGATTGTGTTGATTCCAAACTAAAGCAGCCGCTCCCAAAATCGCGACATTTTTATCTGACATTCCTGAAGGCAATAGCTTTACTTTACCCTTGTAATGTGGTAAAAGATTATTTTCCAAATGTTTTTGAGCCGGTTCGAAGATCCATTTTCCTGATTTGGCCAACCCTCCCAACAAAAAAATAGCCTCAGGATGCGAAAACGCCACAAAGTTGGCCAACTGTTCTCCCAAAATTTTACCGGTCATTTCAAAAGCTGCACGAGCAATTTCATCACCATTCTCTGCTGCCTTAGTTATATACTCACCATGTAAGTTATTAAAAGAATAATTTCTAAGCTCACTATCTAAAATAGAATCTGAAAGCAATTCAAAAATAGTTCGTTTTAATCCAGTTGATGAAACATAAGCTTCAAGACCACCTTTAATACCTAAACCGTCCAACCTGCCCTCTTTATCAATGGAGATATGACCCAATTCTCCAGCCATCGCATCATGTCCATAAATCAATTCCCCATTGGCAAAGATTCCTGATCCGAGACCTGTACCCAATGTGATGACAATAAAATCACGCATCTTTTTGGCATTCCCATAGACCACTTCCCCAATGGCTGCTGCATTGGCATCATTGGTAATATAAATAGGCACCTTAAAATGAGTCTTTACTTTGCTTGCAAATGGAATAACCCCTTTCCAATCTAAATTGGCAGCATGCTCGATAGTCCCGCGATAATAATTTGCATTAGGAGCACCAATACCTAGGCCCACAATCTCAAAATCAAAAGAAAGCTGTTTTTCTAAATATTGAATTTTTGAGGCCAAAACTGACACATAATCATCTACCCTGAGATAACCCCGAGTTTTAAAATCTAAATGAGCATACAATTCACCTGCCCTATCAACGAAACCCACCTTTGTCAAGGTGCCACCAATATCAATCCCTATTGCTAATTTTTTTGACATCTAATCATTTATCTTAAGAACTAAGTTGTAATATGCTAATTGTTTGCAAAATTAAGAATTGAAAAAAAGACAAATTGTTATTTTTTATCAAAAAAATATGATAATCAAGTGAAAGTATTAAAAGAGAAATTAAAGCCCTCTTTTTAAAATCCTTAATTTTAATAAATGAAAGAACCATTATAACTAGATTTTTCTTTAATAAGACAACCCTCGTTGGATAAAATCAAGTAATAACTCCTATTTACGTGCTTTTAACGGAGAAAATAAATACATTGAAAGGTAAAAAAATTCTAATGTCAGCTGATTCGCCAAAATCCATCTCAAACCGCCTAAATTCTTTAGACGCCTTACGTGGATTTGATATGTTTTGGATCATGGGTGCTGAGCATATTGTTCATGCGCTTCACCAGGTAAATCAAAATCCAGTCTGGAAAACCTTATCTAACCAAATGATACATCCTAATTGGAATGGATTTACTTTTTATGATTTGATATTTCCATTGTTCCTTTTTATTTCAGGTGTAGCATCTCCCTACTCTAAAGCTAAAGAACTCGAATCGGGAAAATCGAAGGTTAAAGTCATTTTACGAATTATCAAAAGAACCATCATACTTTTTTTACTAGGACTAGTGGTCAATCAAGGTATTCATATCATGCCTGTATCAGAAATCAGATTCGGAAGCGTACTCGGTAGGATTGGGATTGCCTATATGTTTGCTAATTTCATCTTCCTTTATAGTAAAAAAGACTGGATGAATTATCTCTGGTTTGCAGGTTTATTAATCGGCTATTATTTAATTCTCAAATTCAACTCGGCACCAGGTTTTCCAACAGGGGATCTTACACAAGAAGGAAACTTCGCTTCTTATCTTGATCGCCTTATAATGCCTGGTAAATTATATTTAGGCAATCACGATCCCGAGGGCTTGACTTCCTCAGTACCGGCTATCAGTACAGGTATTTTGGGTATTTTAGTGGGCAATTATATTAAAAATAACGAGACAAATCGTATACAAAAATGTCTTACACTAGCCATAATTGGAATCGTTTTTATTTTAATTAGCCTCATTTGGAATCTTGATTTTCCAATAAATAAAAATCTTTGGAGTAGTTCGTTTGTTTTACTAACAGGCGGTATCAGCATTTTACTCTTCACCCTTTTCTATTATATTATTGATATCAAAGGTTATCAAAAATGGGCTTACTTCTTTAAAGTTATAGGCGTTAATTCTATCCTCATCTACATATCTGGTACTTTTATTGACTGGGAATACACTACCCAAGGCTTATTTGGGTGGATAGGCGAGTGGATTGGTAATCCTTGGAGTATTGTGGTTATGTCTGTATTATACTTATTAGTAAAATGGGGGTTTCTAAATGCCCTTTACAAAATGAAAATTTTCTTGAAAGTATAGTAAAAAAAACAATCATCTTACTACATAAATATGAATGGAAAAGCAAAGGTCCAATTTTACTCAACAATACTAGGCCTTGCTCATGCACATAATATAGTGAATTAAATGTCTGAAACTAACAAAGGTTCTAATAAATCAATTCAAAGAAGACTCTACGACAATTGAAACGTCAAGTAATTTTGAAATTGGACAATTTAAACGTGCATCTTCAACCAAATCATTAAAGGTCTGTTGATCAATTTTGGGTACCACTGCTTTGACTACCAATCGAGACTCATTGATTACAAAATCTTCCATTTTTATAGCACATTGAACATCCAACTTAGCTGGAGGAAAATCATGCTCTGATAAATTAAAACTCAACTGCATAGAAAAGCAAGCTGCATGCGCAGCAGCAATCAATTCCTCAGGACTTCCACCTGAAGCACCTTCGAATCTTGATTTTGATGTATACCTCACATCGTTTAATAAATCGCTTTCTGTAGACATCACTCCGTGTCCCTCAAGTCCATTTCCTAGCCAAATAGCCTTTGCTTTTTTAATCATAATTTTTGCAATTAGATGGTAAACTTAAGAAAATCAAATGCAAGTAAGGGAAGAAAATAAAAAAATTAATGACCTAGTCATAAGTATTAAGTTTAAACATATCTTTGGATTCGTACAAATCAAAAAAATCGACATTCATTCATTTTGATAAATAATTATAATTCTACAATCTATGCTTAAATTTTATGTTTCATTTATCAGCTTTACTTAAAAAAAAAAGAGCCATAATAGGAAAGTAATTTCTTTATAAGATTAATTATTTATTATTTATTTTGGATTAAAGATTCTTTTAGTTTAGCTATTTAACAAGACAAAAATAAATTATATCTTTAATAAGTTAAAAGCAAAATAAATACTACCAAATTTTGCCATGTAAAATCAAAAACTGATGTTTAAATTAATATCGATTACATTATTGAGCGTATTTATTTTGGGATGTGAGCAAAATAATGAGGTGATGATCGAGGTCACCTATGATCCTACACTAGGTACTGATGGTTTTAACGGAAGGCTTTTGGTTATGGTTACAAAAGATACTATTACTGAACCCCGATTTCAAATCAATGATTCGGATCAAACTGGAGTAATAACTGGTAAAGATGTTCAGCACTGGTCACCCCTTACATCAGAGTTTTTCAGCAAAAATACCCCAGCCTATCCTATTACAAAAATTGGAGACCTTGAGACGGGAGACTACTTTATTCAGGCCCTTTTACATAAATATGAAACTTTTCAATTAGCAAATGGTCATACTTTGCAGCTGCCAAAGGATCAAGGTGAGGGACAACATTGGAACATTAGTCCAAAAAATATCTATAGTAAACCCATTAAAATCAGCATAGGTAAAAAAAATGATCCAATCAAAATATCCCTAACCGAAGAAATACCTCCCATAACTGCTATAGAAGATTCTGAATATATTAAACATATCAAAATTAAGAGTGAGCTCCTCACTCAGTTCTGGGGAAGGCCAATGTACCTGCAGGCCAACGTATTATTACCAAAAGGGTTTTCAAAAAATAATACAACCAGCTATCCCTTAATGATTTTTCACGGACACTTCCCAAAAACTATAGGTGGATTTAGAACTGACCCACCAACCTCCCCAAAAGAAGATACCATTTATAATAGTCGATTTGGCATTACAGGTTATCGATATATTCAAGAAAAAGAGGCTTACGACTTTTATCAGCAATGGATATCAAAAGATTTTCCTCGTTTTTTAATCTTAGAAATACAGCACCAAAATCCCTACTATGATGATTCATATGCAGTTAATTCAGCTAACCTTGGGCCTTACGGAGATGCCATCACTTATGAACTTATTCCCCACATTGAGAAACTATTTAATGGTGTAGGAAAAGGCTGGGGACGTTTTCTTTACGGAGGTTCTACTGGTGGTTGGGAAGCTTTAGCGGTACAAGTATTTTATCCTAATGAATATAACGGTTGTTTTGCAGCATGTCCTGATCCCATAGACTTTAGGGCATACACTGTAGTAGATATTTACAAGGATGATAACGCCTATTACACCGAAGGTCCGTTCAAACAAACTTTAAGGGCAGGTATTCGTGATGGTAAAGGACATCTCAAAGCCTATTTAAAAGATATGAACCGTCGTGAGTATATTCTCGGAAACAAGAGTCGCTCTGGTGATCAATGGGACATATGGCAAGCCGTTTATTCACCTGTTGGATCAGATGGATACCCAAAGCCTATTTGGAACAAACTCACGGGTAAGATTGATCGAGAAGTAGCTAATTATTGGAAAGAAAATTATGATTTACGCTACATCATGGAAAGAGACTGGGATCAAATAGGCCATGATCTTAAAGGAAAAATTCATATCTATTGTGGTGATATGGATAACTACTATCTCAATAATGCGGTAGTTTTAACTGAAAAATTCTTAGAAAGTACTACTCAACCCTATTACGCTGGAGAGATTGCTTATGGCAATAACCAAGAACACTGCTGGAATGGAGATCAAAAAAACCCAAATTATATCTCAAGACTTCGATATAATACCTTCTTTTTGGATAAAATAAAAGGTCGATTAAAAGTATCAGCACCCAAAGTACATAACCTTGAAAATTGGGAACTTTAAAAAAAGTCATAATTGAACAAAGAATTATTCAGTACGAAAATCCGAAAGTGGAAAGAAATTGGTATTTATTGAACTCGATTAGGCATACTTAAAAATTCCCGATCCATCGAATTACATTGGTAATTAACTGCTGAAAATTCTCATGTTTAAAGGTGATAGATGAACGTCCCAATGCCTTATAAAAAACTTTACCCATTTTTTGATCATGAACCAGACAATCGGGTGATCTTTTCCCATACCCCATTTTTTTTATCCTTTACTAAAAAACCAATGTTCCCAGTTGCATTGTGAGCAGTTTCATCTGCAGTATATAATACTGAACTCGTTTGCGTTCTGGGATTGTCATAAAACAATACCATTAATCGGCCAAATCAAAAGTATCCATTAAACCATTAGACAACTGATGCTTCTCAGCGTCCATGTCTAAATACAAAATTGCAGTATCTAAAGATCGACCTATATTATGATACGAAAAATGAGCCTGAAGAACCTCATTCTCGTACCATGCCCATTGATGAGAATCATCTCCGGCTGCATGAATACATATAAATCCTCCACCACTCTCAATCCAGTTTTCGAAGATAATCCGCTGATCATCTGTCAAAACTTTGCCACTGGTATTGTTCCATATCACTACTTGAATAAGAGCTAATTGATTTTCATTAAACACGCCGCATCTTCAGTTACAAAAATTTTCCAACTATTTTGATTACCAATATGCTCATAGACCTTTAGCGATACCTCAATGACCGAAGAATGCCTAAATCCATTTGCTTTTGAAAATACCTATGAATAAAGTAAGACATAAAAAAAACCTAAGAAACAACAAAAAAAATATTTAAATATTTTTTTCATACCAAAACAAGTAATGAATTAATGATAAGATTTAATAGAACAAGAGAAATTAAGGATCAAAAGCCTCATAAGATCGTTTATTGTAAAGATTCCTTTTTTTTTTCAAACGCAAAATAAAGTTAGATGCCAAAACTAAAATTCAGCTTTGAACAAAAAAGAATGGATAAGTCACCATGGAATTTACTCGGCCGAATACACTTCTAAAGTGTACGAAATTAAGTCTAATCCCGTTTAAAAGCGATATTTTACTAAATTTAAAAAATATCATATTGACTTTGGCTGATCGCGCGCTGTGTCAATAAGCTTTGCTGAAACTTTTGACTTATATTTTTATCCTCTATTAATAATTTTAATCGCCATGAATGACAATAAAGCTGTAAGTAATCCATCCCTTTAAATATGGAAATGTGCCGATAGGGAAATGCCAACACTATTGATTCCTCACTGACGTTCAACCAAATCAGAAGACCTTTCTTTCGAATCTCAATTTTACAATTAAATATTTCAGATTGTTTGTTTATGATAGCTATGATTTCTTCATCAGCATCTATTAAGGTAAATACCTGTAAGCCAGGATTCATCGGACTGATAATGTCTGGAGAAACTAAGGTACTTCCTACCAAGTCTCTTATCTGATTAAGCATTGCCGTATCCGGATTTGAAAGATTAAAAAACATACCCTTTGCAAAAAAAATACCTAACCCTGATAACTCAAAAATATATGCTCAAATATTTGAAGTATTAAACAATCCAAACTTTTTTATCCTTACAATCTCTGAAAATATATTTGAAATCTATATTTTAATTAATTTTACTGTCATGACATCAAAAGCGCACATTACAACAGTAAATTATCAAGATTTTATCTCAAACGATTCAGAAAGGAAATTAGACTTTATAACAAATTTAGGAAAATCATTTGCTGAAATTGGATTTGTTGCGGTTAGTAATCATGGAGTGACGGCAGCTTTACGCTATGAACTGTATAGTGCTTCTAGAAAATTCTTTGAGCTACCTGACCAAGTCAAAGCTAAATATGAATTTCCAGAATTGGCAGGTCAAAGAGGATACATTGGTAAATTTAAAGAAACAGCCAAAGATTCTAAAAACCCAGATATGAAAGAATTTTATCATGTTGGTCAACAAAATCAAGAATCTATTGACCTCGACTATCCTATCAACATTTGGCCTGAGGAAGTGCCAGAACTGAAAGATATTAGCATACGTATTTATCAAATTTTTGAAGAAATAGGGCAGACATTGCTTCAGGCTATTGCATTATATTTAAACCTTTCAGAAAAATTTTTTGATCAAAAAATATATCTAGGTAACTCTATCTTGAGATTGCTTCATTACTTTCCAGTAGAAGACATTTCAGATATCCCAGAAGGCTCTGTTCGAGCAGCTGCACATGAAGATATAAATTTAATTACCTTACTTATGGGAGCAAGCGCTGAAGGATTGCAGGTCAAGACCAAAACGGGTCAATGGATTAATGTCAATCCTCTAGCTAATCAGATTGTTGTAAATATTGGTGATATGCTTCAGCGACTGACCAATGGCAGACTGTTATCAACCAGCCACCGAGTGATTAATAAAAATCCACTTTTAATGAAAAAATCAAGATATTCAATCCCATTTTTCCTTCATCCAATTCCAAGTATGGATTTAAGTGCTCTCCCCAATACCATAAATGAAAACCAGCCAAAAAAATTTAAAGATATAACTGCAGGTGTTTATTTAGAAGAGCGCATCAAAGAATTAGGTCTGAGATAAGCATGAATTCTAAAAAAGAAAGTATAAGTAAGTTACTCATAAAAGATATCACAATTCTGGAGAGAATCTTAATATCATTTAGAGGGCTTTATAGGTGCAAAACCCATCACCTCTTGGTATTATATACAACTTGAATCTCTTTAACGCTCTTAAAAATTTAAGATTAAAGCATCCTTAAGCAACGGTCTTCATTATTTATCATCAAACTACTGAGTAAATCTTTTAAAATTTTTATTGAATATCAATCAAATAAGAATAAAAAAGAATTTAAATTGATATTTTATCTGGACAACCTACCTAGAATGAGTAGATATTTAAATTTGCTTAAAATTCTTTTGAAATTTTAAATGAAAGTATGCTCGTTGAACTATTCACGAAATTTCGGATCTCCTTAATTCTGTCCACTGGATTTCAAAGCATCCTATTAAGATTGATGAAATTTATTTCAACCGAACTTATCAAATTAAATAATATTCATTTAAGAGAAAACATTGAACGAAATACCTCTTATAATTACGCCTATCAAAATTATAATTGGCAAGCTTCCGGGAAAAATCATAGTACCAGTGCCAAATCAACGATGTTAATTTAATTACAAAAAAAGTAGAGGTGATTTCATCATCTTCATGAAATATTATCAAAAAACCAATGGGATATAGACAATTTGAAAGATTATCATATTTTGCTAAAAAAAATGATCTATTGTCCGAATTTAAATTATATCTGTCTGCCAATAAAATAAGGCTAAAGCTAATTCTTTTCATTCCATTTTTGCTATTTGGTTTGGGTATGATAAGAGCCCAAGAGATGCCAAAATTGTCACACGAGCAAGTATGGGTTGATAGTCTCATAACCACCTTGAGCATTCGAGATCAAATAGCCCAATCTTTCATGGCTGCCGCGTACACGCACAATGACAAACCAAATGCAGACCTGATCGACTTAATCCAAGATATTGGTATTGGTGGCATAATTTTCATGCAAGGAAATCCCGACAACCAAATCAAGGTCAACGCGATATACCAAGAAAAATCTAAAATTCCATTACTGATGGCTACAGATGCTGAATGGGGACTCAATATGAGATTATCTCAGACGACTTCTTTCCCATATCAAATGGCACTAGGAGCCCTAAAAGATGATAACCTTATTTATCAAATGGGATTTGAAATCGGACTTCAAATGCGCAAAATGGGTCTTCATATTAATTTTGCTCCAGTGGTGGATGTCAATAATAATCCTCTCAACCCTGTCATTAACTATCGCTCCTTCGGAGAAAATCGCATACGCGTGAGTCAAAAGTCAATTGCTTACATGAAAGGTCTTCAAGCAGCTAAAATTATGGCCGTGGCAAAACATTTTCCCGGTCATGGTGATACCCAAACGGATTCACATTACGGTTTACCCATAATTAAGCACAATAGATCTCGATTGGACAGCGTTGAACTCTATCCTTTTCAAAAACTTATCCAAGAAAATGTTGACGGTATCATGATGGCACACATAAATGTCCCTGCTTTAGATCCTAAACCTAAACAACCTTCCACCTTATCTAAAAAAATAGTAACCGATCTTTTAAAGGTAGAAATGGGTTTTAATGGATTGATCTTTACCGATGCAATGAATATGAAAGGGGTTACAGAAGGATATGACATAGGTCAACCTGAATTGATGGCTTACCTAGCAGGAAATGATATCATAGAATTTTCTTTAAATATTAGAGAATCGATCGTACGAATTGAAGAGGCGATCAAATCGGGAAGTCTAACTAGCGATCAAATCGAAATAAAGTGCAGACGTATTTTACATCAAAAGTACAAACTTGGACTACACAAAAAGTCATTTCAAAAATCTGAAAGTCTGATCCAAGATATTAACAATCAAACAGCAAGAGACTTAAATAATGCTTTAGTCAAAGCTTCTTTAACGGTACTAAAAAGAAAATTCTTAGGATTATCAATGGAAGGTAAAATCGCTACTTTAGCAATCCATGCCGATACCATCGCTCCTTTTCAAAAAGAAGCAGTCCGATTGGGATTCAAAAAACATTTTTATCTTTCTAAACAAGCAACCCAAGAGCAAATCAATGAGACTAAAACAGCACTGAATGATTTCGAACATATCTACCTCGGGGTCATCCAGTCAAGTCCCCGTCCTTATGGTCAAATGAAAGTATCAAATGAAAATTTAACATATATCAACGATCTGGCAAAAGATCCTCGTGTAATGATCGCCTGGTTTGGAAACCCTTATAGTTTGAACCAATTTAATGGTATTCATCGAGCCTCCGATTTAGTCATAGGATACCAAAATAGTCCGACGACTCAATCTGCCATGACACAGCTTTTTTTGGGAAATGGCAGGGCATCAGGAACCCTACCTGTTACAATCAACCAGTATTTTAAATTGGGTGACGGTATTGTCACTCATAAAAATCCTGAGGTAGGGGCAACAAAATTATTCACTTACCTGCCCCTTTTACAGGATAAAAAGGTGGGACTGGTAGTCAATCAAACTTCTACTATTGGATCTCGACATTTAGTTGACACTTTATTGAGTTTGGGTATTCAAATAACAAAAATTTTTGCCCCTGAACATGGATTCAGAGGTGATTTGCATGATGGAGCCACCATCTACGACAATATTGACCAGGCAACAGGGCTACCTATCATTTCAATTTATGGTAAAGTTAAAAAACCGAGTACGGAACAATTAAAAGATGTTGACATCCTTCTTTTTGATATTCAAGATGTCGGTGCTCGCTTTTACACTTTCATAAGTACGCTACATAATGTTATGGAAGCGGCAGCAGAAAATAATAAAAAAATGATCGTTCTCGACCGACCTAATCCCAACGGAGACTATGTGGATGGTCCTGTGTTGAAACCTACATTTAAATCCTTTATAGGTATGCACCCATTACCAATTGTACATGGTCTCACAGTTGGTGAGCTAGCAAAAATGATCAATGGCGAAAGATGGCTTAAGGAAGGGCAAAAATGTGAGCTTAAAGTGATCAAAATAAAAAATTATTCACATGACATTCCTTGGGACTTAAAAATTCCCCCTTCACCCAATCTTCCCAATAATCAGGCAATAAGGTGGTATCCGTCACTTTGCCTTTTCGAAGCTACGGTTGTGAGTGTAGGAAGAGGTACTGATGCCCCTTTTCAACAATTGGGTGCTCCCCAAATAAATAGTGATTTTAATTTCACTCCCAAATCTATCAAAGGAATGTCATTATATCCAAAACACCTCAACACTATATGCTATGGAGAAGATCTCAGAGGTATTGAGCCCATACCAAAATTCAACCTCTCTCTACTCATTAAGTACTATCATTTAATCGATATAGGCCCCGATTTTTTCAACAGGAAAAAGACATTTAATCAGCTCGCGGGTAATGATGTCTTAATGCAGCAAATAATCTTGGGTTTAAGTGAGGAAGAAATCCAAGTGAGTTGGGCTAAAGATTTGGCTGAGTACAGAAGCTTACGAAAAAAGTATTTACTTTATGACTGATTTTAGACGTATCAAGATTAAGCATATATGGCCATATATAAAACGGAAAATATAAATTTTAATATTCTTTTTAATCAATTTATTTGCTTTCTTATGGCTTCCATGAACTCAATACCAGGATCTACTTTTTCAGTGCGATATCCTGCATCTTTTTCAAGCCACAAAGGATGCCCCACAAAATCCTGATACTCATAATGCCCAATGACAAATTTTATGGGGTGTTTTTTCTTAAGATAATTAATCAATATCACATTAGATTCTAATTGAGCGGGAGTGAGTTTTCCATCCACTCCAGGTCCTACATTTTCGATCCCTATAGCACAATGATTCAATCCAATTACATGACGCGCCATAGTCGTCTCAGGCATCAATCTATAAATAGTTCCATCAGTATCTACCAAAAAATGTGAGGATACATTCAGTGCGCCTGCAGATTGAATGTCAGATCGAGTATTTGGTAAAGTACTGGGATTAAAAGTATTAAAGGTCGCCTCCATAGTAGGAATTGCAGTCCAATGTACCACTACCATACGGGGCAAAATAGTAGGGTTTTCTTGAACAATCCCATAATGTGATTCCAAATACTCAAGGGTCAATTTAATACGCTGCTCATCGAAAGATATCGGTCGATCTATGATTTTTGGAAGAGATGGATCAAGGCAATAAAAGTATTTCGTTATTAATAAAAACAAAACTATTTGCATTAGGTTGAAAATCTAGTATATCTATTAATTAAATTTACCAAAAATATTAATTCAGTCCTCTTTATTTACTTGAAATTCAATCCTTATACGACTAATATTCCTGTTGTAAATATTTTCAATGAGGCAAAGGATTAGCTATTTACCAATATAATATTGAACGCAAATCCCCCTGGCAGAACCTCCCATTCTTGCAGTAAGATTACAAGTACTTTTTAGTTTAAATAAAAGCCAACTATCAATGAAGAATTGATAAAGTAGTCTTACAATTATTATCTATAGATTAAACCTGTTCAAATCACAACTGACCTAAAAAGTTTTAGGAAAATACCTATTTTGAAGTTCCCAAAGAGCTCAAAACTCGCTTTTGTAAACACAGTTGATCAGATGGTCCTTGTTCCAAATTAGCGATATTGAGAGTCGAAATACAAAAAAAATCATTTGTTGTCATGGGTATTTTTCATCTCTACGTGTAGAGCCTTAGCGAGCCTCGGGAACAACTCAAAAACCCGTTTCAAAGCATGTATGTTTCTTATTTTTAATTCAAAAAGGTCGCCATCTTCATCTTGCCAAGAAATCGTCATGATAGCGTTGCGGACCTCTATAGGATGGTGATGCGTAATTTGCTTCACCAACTCATAAGAGTTCAATAAGACCTCTTCACAATTAATCGCCTCTTGCGGGATTCCATTACTTAATTGTATATATCTCGTATTTCCTCGATTGAAAACACGTAAATAATGATACTGATCATCTAAACTTCTGTTTCGTAACTTAATCTTATAGTAACCAGGTTGAATTTTCATTATACTAATATAATTAGTAAATTACTAATTATATTAGTATTTAGATGTATTTTAGAATCTCATTACAAAGGATTGAATTCAATAGAATAAATTCTTTGATTTACCTCATTAAAATACTTCAGCAAAGATGAAATATTTTGAAAAGATACTCCTTTTTGATCTATCAGTGATGCTACATATGAACCCTTGGTAAAGAAGTTATCTTGAAAATATAACTTAACGTCTCTTGGGTACTTCAATGGTTCAAGACCAATCATAACACTCCTCGAAAAATCAATTAATTCATTTTTCACTGCAGCTATAGGAATTATCCACCCAGCCTGACTTATTCCAGTTGCACCTAAAGATATATTTTCAAATCGGCTGACTTTAACAATTAAATTAATAGCTGATTTAGAATTCATGGCCAAAAGTTTTAGATTTAATCCAATTGCACTAATATTTGAGACATATTTAACTTCAGATTTACCAACTCCACGTTTATCAAATAAAAAAGCAGCAATTCCTTGATTTACAAATTCTTTTGCGATGGACGAATTTCTTTTTTGTAGTCCAGAACCAGAAACAAAAAAAATAGAAACAAAAGGTTTTTCTGGAAAACATATAGTCTCTTTTAAGTTAACCCCATTACTCTCAAATTTAATATTCTCTTCTGTAATTTTATCTAATGACTTAAAGAATGAATGGGATAGCAATGACAAAGTAAAAGAGCAAAAGCCTTTTTCATAGGTCTTGAGTAAAAACCCTAATTAAAGGGATTAATTTTCCGAATAATCAAATGTATTATATCCCATAGATATTTCGCCATTATAAATACTCATTAGAGTGGGCATATTTCTTGCAGCTTTAGTTTTTTCACTTAAGGAAGTACCAATGCAGGATAGGTTTGTTTTAAGGTCATGAAAATAATATTGACCCCATATTCACTTTAAACAAATGGAGTACTGAATTTGGATCTTTTGTGGTTAATGCATCTTACATCCCCACAGAAACATGAAAAAGATTTCATGTACTCTAGATAGGTATAATGTAATCATATCGATTGAATACAAGTAATATCATTTCATTCTCGGGCCACAGAAATAACATTGAAGGCAACAGTAACAAAAAAAGTATTTTAGATTTGAATGACATTAAAACGCTTAAAAAATAAATTCTCACCAAGAATTATAAAGTTTAAGCTGGTTTAATCAACTCTATCAACACGAATTTAAGATTTTTTAGTTAATTCAATAATCATGGCAGACAAGGGATCTAATTGGAGAGCTTTTGAAAAATTTATCATTTGATCTGAAATAATATCTACACCTCGGTCATCTGATTTAATCATTTCTTCAAACCTGGAGAAATCTAGACCTTTCGATGTTTTGTTTTTATTCAAAATTACCATGACTTTATCCTCTTCTGTATATCTAAAATATACATATATTCCTTCTTTTGGATTGTAATGCATCAATTTTCCTTTATGAATGACATCGCTACCTTTTCTCCAATTCAATATTTTCTTCATATACTTCTGTGCTACTCGGCTGTCTACTTTCAATCCGTCTCCGGTAAAGGCATTGACTTTATCTCCTTCCCAGCCACCAGGGAAATCTGACCGTATCAATCCATGATCACCACTTCCTGGATTACTCATTAAAATTTCTGTTCCATAATAAAATTGCGGAATACCCCTAATGGTAGCATAATAAGCAATCCCTAATTTAAATAAATCAAAATTTTCATGAACTTGTGTGAAAAACCGACTCATATCATGATTATCCGGGAATACGACTAGATTGTCTGGATTTGGATATATAAAATCCAAAGCCAGCATGGAATATGCATCCCTCCACATCTTTCCCTCATCATTTTCATTTAAAGATTGAATAAAGGCCGATTGTAGAGGAAAGTCCATAACACTAGGCAAGCAGGAAACGTGACCGGTACTGTTTTCCTTATCTTTTTGCCAGTGAGCAACAATGGCCGGTTGTGTAGCCCATTCTTCCCCTACTACATTGAAGTAAGGATACTCATTTAACACACCACAAGACCATTCTTGCAAGTAATCCATATCCGGATAGGGATAGGTATCCATTCTAATACCCGTCAAATCCGCATATTCAATCCACCAAATCGCATTTTGAAGTAAATAAGTAGCCATATAATGATTGCGCTGATTTAAATCTGGCATCGTAGGAACAAACCATCCATCCACAAATTCTTTCAAATCAATCTGAGATTTATAGGGATCCTGAACTACAGGTTTAGTATGGGTTGTAATATGATAAGCTCCATTTTTAAACTCCTCTTGGTAATTTACCCAATTGTCCATCGGAAAATCTTTCATCCACCAATGTTCTGAACCCGAGTGATTAATGATCATATCCATAATTATTCCCACACCCTTTTCCTTGGCCTGCCGAGAAAATTCTCTAAATTGTTCATTATTTCCATAACGCGGGTCCACTCTGTAAAAATCAGTTGTTGAATAGCCATGGTAAGAATAATGTGCCATATTATTTTCTAAAATGGGATTCAACCAAATCGCCGTGAATCCCATTTCATTTATATATTCCAGATGATCTAACATGCCCTTGATATCCCCTCCATGACGACCCCCCTTGAGGCCTCGATTTAATTTTTCCTTTAATTCAGGCATTTCATCGTTAGATGGATCTCCATTGGCAAAGCGATCGGGTGTTATCAGATAGAGTACATCACTAGAATTAAATCCCTGACGAAGAGCTGAGTTTTCTCTTCTTTCTTTCAACTCATAAGCATATGTTTGAATCACATTTTTACCTCTGATAAATTTGATTGCAAAAGTTCCCGGTTCAACATCATTAGCCAATTCAAGATCCAAAAACAAATAGTTTGGGTTATTAACTGGATTAGATTTCATTATAGAAACTCCAGGATAATCAATTCGTGGTTGGGATGTAGAAATATCTATCCCGTAAATCATCAACTGAAGTCGTTGGTTTACCATACCCGCCCACCAAAAAGGGGGCTCAATTCTACTCAGTTTTTGGGCACTGCTCGTCAAAGATGATAAAGCAAAAATGGAAAATAGTACTATATTTCGATAAAAAATCATACTAATAAATTAAAAATTTTAAGAGAAAAATTAAGTATTATTATTATTTGTAACATAAATTTATAATAAATTCATGTGTTGATAATCACGCTTATTCATTTTTGTTGTCGCATCAGATTGTGTAATCACTCTTTTTGAATGGGTCAAATAAACTTCAATTTTTTTTGACAAAATAATTATTATTAACGTGTTAAGTATCTAAAAAATTAAATATTTTAGCTAAATGCGGTATAATTTTTGGATTTTAATTTTTTATTAATTGCACCTTATTCGACTATTTGGATAACTATAAATTTTAATGAAACAAGCCATCACATTAAAAGATTTAGCCAGAGAATTGAATATCTCGACTAGTACTGTTTCACGGGCTCTAAAAGATAATCCTGAAATCAGTACATCAACCAGAGCTCGAGTACAAAAATTAGCAAAAGAACTAAATTATGAACCCAATGCCTTGGCTCTAAGTTTAAGGCATAGTAAAACCAATACAATCGGAGTTATTTTACCAAAGTTGGTCCATTTTTTCTTTTCCACAGTCATCAGCGGCATCGAAGACATTGCTTATTCCAATGGGTATAATATTATTATATGCCAATCCAATGAACGTATCGATCGTGAAATACTAGATAGTAAAGCATTGTTCAATCATAGAGTAGACGGTATCTTGGTTTGTGTTTCTAAAAATACAACTAACTATGATCATTTCATTGCAATTCAAGATAAGGGTATCCCTATTGTGTTTTTTGACCGTGATGTACCTATTGATGCAAGCAAAATCCTCTCTAATGACTTTGAAGGTGGTTATAATGCCACGAAACATTTAATTCAATCTGGAAAAACAAATTTGATTCATCTATCGGGTCCTGAAGGTCTAATGTTAAGTGAGCAGCGTACGCGCGGGTTTATTCAAGCTCATCAAGATTTAGATATCCCTTTTGATAAGGAAAAAATATTACGTTGTGGTGATGAAGATGCTCATGAAAATTTCAAAATCATCCAAGGTGCATTAGAAAGAGGAGTGAAATTCGACGGAATATTTGCCGTCAATGATATCGCTGCAGTAGGCGCTTTACAAGCATTACAAACAGCTCAAATATCTGTGCCACAAGAGGTCGCTATAATAGGTTATTCTGATTGGCAATTTTCGTCTTTTATATCACCTAAACTAACCACTATTAAGCAAAATGGAAATGACATGGGAAAAAAAGCTACCGAGTTATTATTGGAAGAAATCCACTCTAAAGATACATTTATAGAGGCCAAGTCAATTACGTTATCTACTGAGATCATCTTGAGAGGGACCACCTTAAATTAATGAAAATACAATATTGGTTATTATTCTTTGAAACACAAACCCCTTCTAGAGCAGAAAAAAACTCCCAAACAGATAATAATCTCTATCTTCGTAAAGATGAATTTTCGTTTACCTTTAGTTGGATTATTTTTTTGCTTTTGTAGCCCGAGAGTGATACAATACCAAAATGAGAAGGCAAACTTTGTCAATTACCGGAGTTTCTATATTTTGAACTCTAAATCTGATCATCTCAATGTCGCTGAATCTAATGAGGTAAATAACCGCATTAAACCATTTATTATTGATGAAATGAATCGAAGAGGCTATGAAATAGATTCAGAAAATCCTGATCTAATCCTTCGGTTTGAAATTATTTACGGTTCTGAAAATACCAACAACTCAAACCTAAGTCGTTTTAATATGGTCTATTATCCAAGGACTAGCAATAATATTGTTGGAGCTGTACTGATTGAATTGATAGATAACAATACTAATAAGTTGGTCTGGCAATCAAGTATCGATGCCGATAATGCCATGAAAAAAAGAAATGAAAAAGACCCGTTTAAGAAACTAGTTATTCGCCTTTTTAATACCTATTTATACCAAGCAGGCAATGCTATCCCAAATGAGCAATTAATGATAAAATGACTGATTACGGATTTTTATCTTTAATTCCCCCCGTTTTAGCGATATTTTTGGCAATCAGAACCAAACAAGTGATCTTTTCACTCCTGCTAGGTATCACCATTGGCTGGATCATTATCAGTGGAGGAAATCTTTTTTTGGGACTTATCGCTACGATTGAAGCTATCATTAATGTCTTTAGTAGTGCAGGAAATACTCGTACTGTCGTATTTACACTTTTAGTAGGAGCCTTAATCCAATTAATCAAATTTTCAGGAGGAGTAGATGGGTTTATTGGTCTTATTCAAAAAAAACTATCACAAACTAAAAACCCCAAAAGAAATATACAACTAGCTGCAGGTATTACTGGATTTCTCATATTTATTGAATCAAATATTTCAATCTTAGCTGTGGGCACAGCATATAAACCCATTTTTGCCAGATATAAAATTGCCAAAGAAAAATTGGCATATCTAGCAGACAGTAGCTCGGCCCCGGCATGCATCTTATTCCCTCTCAATGCTTGGGGTGCTTACATTATGGGTTTACTGATGGTTTACGAACATTTGGATCCATTCAAGATGCTGGCATATTCTATCCCTTTCAATTTTTATCCTATTATTACCTTGCTTTTCTTATTTTATTTGGCATTCACAGGAAAATCCTTTGGCCCCATGCGATCATTTGAAGACAAAGTTTCGGAAGAAATTACCAATGAAAAAATTACCGCAGCATCAGGAAACCCTCATTTAATGATTTGGCCATTAGCTGCCATGGTGTTTTCCATGCCTTTCTTCTTAATTTATACGGGTTGGAAAGATACTTTTACGGGTGACCTGAGTACAATTATCTGGAACAGTATTGGTAATGGGTCTGGAAGCAGTGCCGTTACTTATGCGATTGTTTTTGCCTTATTTATAGCGGCATTTATTATGGGTATACAAAAAAAAATAACGTTAGTATCCTTTTTTCGCGAATCTATAAAAGGTATGAATGATATGCTGATTATGGCTATTTTAATGGTACTAGCCTTTGCTTTGAGTGCCTTATGTAAAGAATTGGAAACGGGAGTTTATGTTGCTCAAATAACCTCAAATTGGCTTTCACCAAGTATGGCACCCTTTGTACTTTTTATTACAAGCTGTTTTGTTGCATTTTCAACGGGTACCTCTTGGGGTACTTTTGCCATCATGATTAGTATTGTCGTCCCTTTAATTGAAACCATGACATTACATCCTTATCTAAGCTTAGCCGCTGTTTTGGGTGGTGGTGTTTTTGGAGATCATTGCTCCCCTATATCTGATACAACACTCATCGCCTCAGTAGCAACGAAGAGTAACCATATTGATCATATTAAAACCCAATTACCTTATGCACTCTTCACAGGTAGTTTAACAGGCCTCCTTTATCTTATAACAGGCTTTTTATTTACTTAAAATCATCGCTAAAAATACATGGAGCTGCATCGCGTAAATTATACTGACTAGCCATTGCTTCTCCATAAGCACCAGCCGAACAAATGGCAAGCAAATCTCCTCTTTTAGCTTTGGGCATAGAAAGGCCTCTAGCAAAAGCATCCGATGTTTCACATACAGGTCCCACCACATCATAAACTTCTGACCCCTCTTGAGAAGAAAGATTTTGAATGAAATGAAGCGAACGATACAAAGCGGGTCTAATCAATTCTGTCATACCTGCATCAAGAATCATGAAACTGGTTTTTTCAGCCGGTTTTATATAAAGCACACGAGCAATTAAAGTTCCACATTGGCCAACTAAAGATCTGCCTAATTCAAAATGTAAAGTTTGATTGGGCAATTGGACTAAATTCCTTTTAAAACAGCTAAAGTATCCATTAAAATCAGCGATAGAATTTTTATCAGGCTGATCATAATCAATACCCAATCCTCCACCAACGTTGATATGTGGTAACTCAAAGGAATGATCAAGTAACAGACTTTGGACTTCATTACATCGATCTACAAGCTCTTTAAACCTTGAAAGATCAATTATTTGAGATCCTATATGAAAGTGAATTCCTATAAATTCAGTATACTCCAAAGATTTTATCAAAGATATGGCTAGACTTAGCTCTTCTAAAGTAATGCCAAATTTATTATCACGCTTACCAGTGGTTATATATTCATGGGTTCCAGCATCAACATTTGGATTAATCCTCAAGGCGAAACGAGTTTTTTTACCCGAGGTCTTAGACAATTGCTCCAGTACTTTCAACTCCTCTAAAGATTCAACATTAAAGCCAAAAATATCATGTTTTATTCCTGAGTTAATTTCTCTATCTGTCTTACCGACCCCAGCGAATAAAATATTTTTGGGATCAAAACCAACCTCAATCGCTCTATTGACCTCATTTCCACTGACGCAATCAGCTCCCAGTCCAAACTTTAATACCTCATTAAGAATACGCGGATTAGAATTAGCCTTTAAGGCATAATGTATCTGATAAGGACCATTACCTAATGCTTCCTTAGCCGATTTAATCGTTTTTTGAAGGAGTCCGATATCATAATAATAAAATGGTGTATCAACAGATAAAAACTGATCAACGTTAGTGTAAATGGACATTAGCTACAATATTTTTTCTTAGCAATAGATGAACCCTTAACCTTGAGACGCTTTGCATAATTGAAGTCTAGGCAGGCCGATTTGATCTCTTCCATAGATATCTTTAAAGCTCCACGATAATAAAACGCATCACCATAATCTGGATTTAACTTAATTGCCATTCCATAGGACTTAAGTGCATCTTTGAAATAACCCATCTGATGGGCTCCTTTGGCAAGCCAAAAATGGGATTGTGCAAAGTCAGGATTCCATTCAACCGCTTTTTGAGCGGCTAATACTGCTTCTTCATAATATCCCAATTCATATTTTACCTTAGCTATGCTGGTTTGTGCTATAATATTTTTCTTATCTAATTCCAGTATTTTTTGAAAATCCATCAAAGCATTTTTATATTCTCCAATTTCCTCAAAACTTCTTCCCCTTTGATAAAGCACCAAAATGGTTGGTTTATGTCTATATAAATAATCAGAATAAGCAATAATTGCCTTTTCATAAGATTGTTCCTTATAATATCTATCACCCTTCCTTGTGCCGCCTTCACAACTCACTAAAACTATCATTAAAAAAAAAATTAAACATTTCATTATCTTAACTCATTATTAGGTATAAAATTTACTTATAATCTTCAGCAAATTTGATATTTTCATAACCTACTAAATTACAAGTAGCATGTCCAAAAAACATTTGTGCTTCAATCCTTAATGGCAATTGATCTTTGTCGGCAGAAATCCAGGCGGTAATAGGAGCCTCTCCCCTAAAAATATCATTATCAGGTAAAATGGGTCGAACCTGATGTGCCATACGTTTTCCAACCTTTGATTTTACTAATTTCTTACCCTTGTAAACCAAACCAAAATCATAAAAGATCTCATCATAAAAAGCTTTAAAATTTATGGTATCACTTGGTCTTAAATCGTTAAAATTTATATTTCTTAACTTCAGATATCCACTCATCAAATCATTCATATCTCCCTTGTAATCGAAATACTTTGTTGGATTTATCTTATTTCTCCTGATTTTATCTACCTTAATTTTATTTGCGTGTTTATCAAAAAAAACCTCATCTCTACGTGTATAATTGCCCTCATTTATATCAGAGTAAGATACTAAGGGCAATAGATCTGCCTTTTCTATGAAAGCTCCCCAAGTATCATCCACCTTCGTAAACAGACTTAGAAAACCAGCTGTTTGACCAGATATCTCTACCTGATAAGCATCACAGTTCTCAAATACCGTATCGGATACATGCAATGAAGCAGACCCAATATTAAACCATCCATAATTCAAATTAAATTTCAATTGCTCCCCTGAAACAAAATTATTTGCAGCTAAATTTTCATAAATTGCTGTTTGTGCAAAACTGCAAACAGTCATGATTCCAAAATATAAAAGAAAAAGAACTTTCATTGACCTAAAGAAAAGTAACGTCCAAAAATAATACAAAGAAAAAAGCTAAATTAAATCGAAACGTTGTTTTCTCTTAGAGCTGCATTCAAAGATGTTTTCTTGTCAGTACTATCTTTTCTTTGTCCAATGATCATAGCACAGGGTACATTAAACTCGCCTGCGGGAAATTTTTTTGCGTAAGAACCGGGAATCACAACTGATCGTTCAGGTACATAGCCCTTGTATTCCACAGGTTCACTACCCGTCACATCAATAATCTTAGAGCTAGCCGTCAGTACAACATTGGCCCCAAGCACGGCCTCTTTCCCTACTCTTATTCCTTCAACTACGATGCATCTAGAACCAATAAAGGCATCATCCTCTATAATGACTGGTGACGCCTGCACAGGTTCTAGTACTCCGCCAATACCCACGCCTCCACTCAGATGAACATTCTTACCTATTTGAGCACAACTTCCAACTGTAGCCCAGGTATCTACCATGGTTCCTTCATCTATGTAGGCCCCAATATTCACATAAGAAGGCATTAATACGCAACCCTTACTAATGAATGATCCATATCTCGCCACTGCTTGAGGTACAACACGTACACCCAACAAATCATATCCCGATTTTAATTTTATTTTATCATGAAATTGAAAAGGTCCCACTTCAATAAGTTGCATCTTCATTAAAGGAAAATATAAAATTACTGCCTTTTTAAGCCACTCATTAACTTGCCAAATACCATTTTCGGACTCCGCAATTCTACGACGTCCAATGTCGAGATCGTCCACAACTGTTTTAATAGCAAGAATCACACCTTTGTCATTTAGTAAAGCATTGTCGGCCCAAGCATTTTCAATTAATTTCTGTAAATCCATAAACAGCTACATTATATTTTTATCACCTTAAATATCTAATCTATCATTTTTAAAAAGAAGAAAATCAATTATATCTGTATATATCTCCCCATTTGATTTTTATAAACAATTAATGGAATAAAAGTAAATTAATAATTTATATTTTCACACATCACTTAATGATTTCAAAAAATATTCAATCAACCCTCCTTCGAAAGCCCTTCCAAATGAAATCATCATATCTACAGATATTACTAAGGAAGATAGTTCAATTTATTAATTAGTGTTTATTCATGCATCCATTTAATTTAAAATGTTGTTTTTTTTATTTCAACTTTATAAAATAAAATTCATTAATCACATTAATTAAAATTGATATATATCTGAATAATAGTTAATTATAAATAATAATTACATATATCTAAATTAATTTTTAGATTAATCTAAAAATTAATTAGTTTTGTTTTATGGAAAAGTCTCTTAGTCTTACTGAGGAAAATTACATAAAGGCCATCTTTCAAATTAGGAGAACTCCAGAATCCAATGTGTCTACTAATTCATTAGCTAATAGCTTGCAAACAAAACCTGCTACTGTTAGCGATATGATCAAAAGACTTTCTCATAAAAAATTAATTTTTTATGAGAAGTATAAAGGTGTTACCCTGTCTGCAGCAGGCTCAAAACAGGCTATAAAAATTATAAGAAAGCATAGGTTATGGGAGGTTTTCTTGGTAAATCATTTGAATTTTAAATGGGATCAAGTGCATGAAATTGCTGAACAATTGGAGCACATAAAGTCTTCTGAACTAATTAATCGATTGGATGATTTCCTTGGAAATCCAACTACAGATCCCCACGGAGATCCTATACCCAATGCAAACGGTCAATTCCAGCTTGGTCCTTCGAAATTATTATCAGAAATGACTTCTAATGAAAATGGAATCATCGTAGGCGTGAAAAATGAAAATTCCCTACTCTTACAACATTTAGATAAATTAAATATTCATTTGGGATTAAATATTAAAGTGAAAGAAGTAAATGATTTCGATCAATCTATGCAAATAAAATTAGCAGATTCTAGTACGCTTTTCTTGTCTGAAAAAATTGCTTCTCAAATATTAATTGCAAAAAAATTAAGATCCTATTTATAAATATAGAAAAATTGTTTGCCAATCTACCTCATCTTCTTGATCTAGGCTATCTGCTCTTATCAATTACTATACTTTTGAGTGTGTTTTATTTAATAAAAAAACATCAATATTCATTACGATGGTTACTCCCTTTTAAACATATTGAAAAATCGATCACTGAAGATTTGCTCAAACAACTCTATAATATTACCTCAAGCCAAAAAACCACAGATTTCAGAATGCTTTCAGGTGCCTTAAAAATTCCAGAAAGAAAAAAATTAAAAATCTTTGAGTCAATGACTCAAAAAGGATTGATCCAAATATCTGATAAATATGTAAAATTGACCGACACTGGAAAAAATTATGCCCTCAGCATAATCAGAATTCATCGATTATGGGAAAAATACCTTTCAGAAAAAACGGGTTTTGACAAATCTTTATGGCATGATCTCGCAGAAGCCAAAGAACATCAACTGTCAAAGGAAGAAGCTGAAGATCTCTATGAAGAACTTGGTAGACCTCGATTTGATCCACATGGTGATCCTATTCCCACCGCTTTGGGAGAAATGATTGCGGAAACAGGAACGTCAATTGTAGGTATTCCAAAGGGCAAAGTTGCTAAAATCATTCATATTGAAGATGAGCCGAGATCGGTATATCGTCAGATCATAAAGGAAAAATTGCACATTGGTGCCCACATAAAAATACTCACTTCTGAAGATGATTATATTGATTTTGAGTCTGAAGGGCAATCAATCAAATTATCTACAGTCGTCGCTAGCAATATTCAAGTAATGCTTTTAACTACACAGGAAGTGTACGAAGAAGGCAAAGTTCGTCTTTCTAGTTTGATTGAAGGAGAACATGCAACCATTCTTGGTATTTCTACTGAATGCAGAGGTGCCAACCGGCGTAGACTGCTTGACCTAGGATTTATAAAAGGTACTGTACTCACCTTAGAGTATATGGGACCTAGACAAAATCCACGAGCTTATCGACTCCGAAATACTCTAATTGCCTTGAGAAATGATCAAGCTGAATTAATACTGATTGAAAAAAAACAATATGACAGAACTGGAAGCTTGTAATTCATGCGCCCTAAATAACTCAGCACAACTATTAAAGCTGGGTATTAATGTAGATCATGCAGACTTCGTTATAGCATTGGCTGGTAACCCAAATACAGGTAAAAGTACAATCTTTAATGCTTTAACTGGCCTAAAACAGCATACTGGCAATTGGCCTGGTAAAACGGTTACCCGTGCTGAGGGAGGGTATCGCTATAAAGACCATAAAATCAAACTTATTGATTTACCAGGAACCTATTCATTATTGTCTACCTCTCAAGATGAAGAAATAGCTAGGAATTTCATTCTCTTCGGAAAGCCCGATGTAACCATTATTATAGTTGACGCTGCTAGGATAGAGAGAAATCTTAATTTAGTCCTACAAATACTCGAAATCACAGATCGCGCCGTGCTTTGCCTTAACCTTATGGATGAAGCGCTCAGACATCATATTGATATCGATGAACGAACCTTAAGTAGAGAACTAGGTATTCCTGTTGTCAAATGCAGTGCCATTAAGAAACAAGGCATTCCAGAATTAATTAGTACAATACATCAAGTAGCTAAGAGACAGATCATCTGCAAACCTCACCGTATCAAAGGGCTTTCAAGGCCTGCTCAAAAAATAGTGGATAAACTAGATAAAAAAATAAGAAAAAACTATCCTGGGCTACCCAACAGCAGATGGATTGCCATGAGACTCTTAGATGCGGATGCCGATATTATTGAAGCACTTAAAAATGGTGATTTTAACCTATTATTAGCATGAAAGAAAACGATACGCAAGATCTCTTGGATTTCGCCTCTAAACTCAGGTGGGAAGTTGGGGAAAACTTTCACGATAATTTGGTCGAGGGAATTTATACAGATGCTGCTCAGATTGCTCAAAAGACAGAAATTAGGCAAGGCGCACCCAATCCTTATAATTTTGAAAGAAAATTAGATCAAGTACTCACGAGTAACAAATACGGATTCCCAATTATGATTCTGATACTTTCCATTATTTTATGGTTGACTATTCAAGGTGCAAATTATCCTTCAGGCTTATTGGCGAGCTTCTTTTTAGAGTTTCTCCATCCCTTACTTAAATTAGGAGCTTCTCAAATAGGTCTTCCGTGGTGGTTAGATGGCTTTCTTGTCGATGGAGTATATTTGGCAACGAGCTGGGTAATTTCCGTAATGCTACCCCCTATGGCAATATTCTTCCCCATCTTTACTTTACTTGAAGATTTTGGTTATTTACCAAGAGTTGCTTTCAATCTTGATTCATTATTCAAGAAATCTGGTGCGCATGGTAAACAGGCCCTCACAATGAGTATGGGATGGGGTTGTAATGCTGCAGGGGTAGTTGCCACACGAATAATTGATAGTCCGAGAGAAAGGCTTATTGCCATCATTACCAATAATTTTTCACTCTGTAATGGAAGATGGCCAACCCAAATATTAATTGCTACTATTTTTATTGGCACCTTAGTACCCGCTGGTTTTTCATCGATTTTAGCAAGTATTACAGTCATTGGTGTGGCTCTTCTAGGTGTCGGATTTACCTTTTTATCCTCATGGATATTGTCAAAAACCTTATTGAAAGGGGAAGTCTCTACTTTTGCCTTAGAGTTACCTCCTTATCGTACTCCAAACGTCTGGACCACCCTTTATACATCTTTCATTGATCGAACCTTGATAGTTTTATGGCGTGCCATGGTCTTTGCAGCTCCCGCTGGTGCTGTCATTTGGATGATTTCTAATATTTACATTAATGAGTTAAGTGTCGCCAATCTCGCAATTAATTGGATAGATAAATTTGGACTGCTTTTTGGCCTGAATGGAGTTATTTTACTAGCCTATTTGGTAGCAATACCTGCTAATGAAATTGTCATCCCCACTATCTTGATGCTTACTGTATCCCAACTTGACCTTACAGGTGCGGGAGACGGCGTCATGTTTGAATTAGACTCAACCACAGAAACGGCGGCTTTACTACATGCTGGAGGTTGGACTCTACTAACAGGCATTAATTTAATGCTTTTTAGCCTTCTCCATAATCCATGCAGCACGACCATTTATACCATCTATAAGGAAACCAAAAGCTGGAAATGGACCCTATTTGCAAGTATCATGCCAGTGCTTTTAGGATTTTTAGTAACCTTTTTAATCACAAAAGTTTGGCATTTATTCCATTAAATGGTAGATATAAGAATAAAAAAGAAAGTTTTTTTATAATCAAAATATTAGTAAAGGATACTAACTTACCCCGGCATTCAGGTTTAAACTTGCACATGGCCTATATTCGTTTATTGTATGAATAAACATCAAGACACCATAGTTGCTTTGGCCACTGCTCCTGGTATCGGTGCCATTGGTATCATCAGGATTTCAGGTAGAAATTCCTTTCAAATCGTAAATAGTTTATTCCCAAATAAGGATTTAAATAGCCAAAAAACACATACAATACACTATGGACATTTATTGAAAAATAATCAAATACTAGATGAGGTTGTAGTCTCCTTATTTAAAGGACCCCAGTCTTATACTAAGGAAGATATAATTGAAATCTCATGCCATGGCTCTCCTTATCTCATTCAAAAAATAATCGAAGCACTTATCGATAGTGGAGCTCGATTAGCCAAACCAGGTGAATTTACACAAAGGGCTTTCCTTAATGGGCGATTTGATTTGGCTCAGGCAGAAGCAGTCGCCGACCTCATCGCATCAGAAAATGAAACAGCACACCAGGCAGCTATCAATCAAATGCGGGGAGGGTTTTCAGGTGAAATTAAGAAACTCAAAGAGGAATTGATTCATTTCGCCTCCATGATAGAACTAGAGCTTGATTTTAGTGAAGAGGATGTAGAATTTGCTAATCGCGACGAACTCAAATCGTTAGTTAATAAAATCCAAATGGCGATCCAAGAATTGATAGAGAGTTTTAGCTTGGGAAATGTCATAAAAAAAGGTATACCCACTGTAATCGCCGGTAAACCTAATTCTGGAAAATCGACCCTGCTAAATGCCCTGCTTAATGAAGAAAGAGCCATCGTATCAGATATCCCAGGTACAACCCGAGATGTTATTGAAGATGAAATTATTTTAGGCGGCATCCCTTTTCGATTTGTAGATACAGCAGGTATCAGGGATACTGAAGATCAAGTCGAAGCCATGGGTGTCGCTCGGACACATATCAAAATACGAGAAGCTTCCGTACTGCTCTACTTAGTAGATCTTAAAAATGATCACTTATCCTCTTACAAAGAGCAATTATCCTATTTGGAGGCACAAGAAGTCCCTTTCATCATCGTGGGTAATAAACTGGATCAAGCGGGTGAATTTCTCAAAACACATATCCAAGCTGATGATCGCGCAGTATTGATATCTGCTGCTTCCAAAAATAATCTCGAAAGTTTGAAAAGTAAACTGATTGAAATACTTGATATATCCCAATTCAAAAATAGCAATACTATTGTGACTAATGTAAGGCATTATGAGGGATTAATACAAACCAAAGAAGCCATGCAAAAAGTATTAAAAGGTATCTCAGATAACATTACGCACGATTTTTTGGCGGCCGACATTCGGCAATCATTACACGCCTTAGGGGAAATCACTGGTGAAATTACTAACGATGATCTACTCAATAATATTTTTTCTAAGTTCTGTATTGGTAAATAATTACTTTTTTTTAATTTGCTTTTAAATTTTCAGCATTAGAAAAAAATATTTTTTCGATCTAAATTTATTAAAAATGAAAACTAAAATAACACTTACGATAATTGGTATTATAATGATTCTCCAATCTATTCTATATCCTCTTTTGGCAGATATGGCTGTCGATATGATGTTTAACGTCGAAGAAGAAGCAAAAAAAGTCCTAATATTATTCCAATATGCCATAAGTTTTGTATTCTTTATGATTGGATTAATATTTCTATTTGTGCGCGATGTTGAAAAAAAATATGCTAAAAGACTTTTATTGGCCTTTTTAATTGCATATGTACCCGGTTTTGTTGGCTTTTATAATATGGCAATTTCTCCACTCACAAATGCGGGCATCGCAGATTTTACTCCCGACATTATAATGGTAGCTCTAGCACTATTCACTTATTTAAAGCCGAAGGATGATTAAAAAGTAATTGTTCAAAAAGAAAAATTAAAGTTGCAACCTTTTCATAAATCCATGTTATCGAAAAATCAAAAATTATCTTAACCACAAAAACAAAAATTACTCTATATTTGGTTTGATTATCAACGTAGACATTATATAAAAATGATTCCAATAAAACATCTCTTCCATATATCTAAACCTATCAAACAAGTCTTTGAGGCACTTTCACTCCCTGAACACCTTTCAAAATGGTATACAACTATTGTAGCTGGTAAATTTGAGCACAATGAAGTTGTAACTTTTGAATTCAAAAATTTAGCCTCGTTTAAATTTAAAATCATAAATCTGGTTCCAGACAAGTCGATACATTTTGAAATTATTGAATCCGAGTGGGGTAACATAGGTCATATTATGAAATATGATCTAGACGAGAATGATGGCAAAACGAGAGTTCGATATACCTATGAAGGCTTCAAAGATATTGATGATTCCTTTGCAAACATGAACTACAGTTCAGCTAAATACCTTGAAAGTTTACGTCAGTTTTGTCAAAAAGGAATTGGGGAAGCCTTTGGCTCAAAGAATTATCGATCTTAGAATTTCATTGTTTTCCTGAAGTCTGAGAAAGGGTTTGAAATTGCTCAAGATTCTCTAACAGAATCATTCATGATTCTATCAATAGAAACGTATTTTTCTTAAATTACAAAATTTCTATGTTTATGTGATGAAAAAACAATTACGTAATATTGTTGAAGATAACACCTCCCCGGTAGGTAAAATATTTGATTACTTCATTCAAATATTAATTTTTCTTTCCCTATTTGCCGTTTCTCTAGAAACTTTACCAGATAAAGGTTTTATTCTCAGTAAAATATTAGAGCTTTTCGAAATCTTTTGCCTATCCGTTTTTAGTGTTGAATATCTTTTACGCGTTTTCGTCGCCAAAAAACGATTCAAATACATTTTTAGTTTTTACGGCATCGTAGATTTTCTGGCAGTAGCTCCTTTTTTCTTTCCAACTAAAGAAATTATCGACTTACGTTTCTTAAGGGCTTTTAGGATTTTCCGGCTCTTTCGAGCTCTTAAACTTATTAGATACAGTAAAGCAATCAATAGGCTAACTACTGCCATAGACATCGTAAAAGAGGAGCTTGTATTGTTCTTTGTCATAATACTAATTTTGATTTTTATGGTTTCTGCAGGTATCTACTTTTTTGAAAATGAAGCACAACCTGATATTTTTAAATCTATTTTCCATAGTATGTGGTGGTCCATAGTCACTTTGACCACGGTGGGCTATGGAGATGCCTATCCAATTACCATGGGGGGTAAAGTTTTTACTTTTTTTGTACTCATAATAGGCGTAGGCGTGGTAACTATTCCTGCAGGCTTAGTTGGAAGTGCCCTCTCTGAAGCTAGAGATCTAGAAAAAAGAAAATAACTAAGACAACTGGTTTATTTTAAAGCCTTAATCGTAAATGATTTACTAAGAATATATACATAATTCAATGATAAATAAATGAACCGTTGGTCTCTATGAGAAAATCATATATTTTCAACCTAATTGTTCAGGAATTGAGAAAATTACTCTTAATTAATTTTTTAGCCCATTTTAGTAAAAAAAAATCTAAACTAGATTATGTGAAAAAAGCTATTTTCACAACTTTTATGGGGACATTGAATATTTTTGCTTTAGTTGACAATTATTAACTTCTTTATCCATGTTAGAAATGCTTTAGACGGTATTATATTTTTAATTGTAAAAATCAATGACTTTTGTAATATTTAATCACCCAGGCCCATGATTTATCTTTATTACCATTGAACTGCCTAAACAAAAAATATCCTAACAAACTCAATCAAACATTAAGTGATTTTATACAAATTAAACAACCCAAGCTATTGCATCCTGCATTTTACGGATGCTTTGATTGGCATTCTTCCGTTCATGGTCATTGGTCATTAGTTTATTAGTTTATTTATTGAAGAAATTTCCTGAATTAGAGAATGCTGAATTAATCAGAAATTTACTCAGCAACCATTTATCCGACGAAAATATAAATACTGAAGTCGACTACTTCAATGAAGCAGGCAATCAATCTTTTGAGCGCACCTACGGCTGGGCATGGATTTTTAAATTGGCAGAAGAATTACATAAATGGGATGATCCCTTAGCAAGACAATTTGAATCTAATTTACAGCCCCTCACAAATCATATTGTCAGTGCTTATTTGAATTTTTTACCCAAGTTATTCATCCCATTTCGCTCTGCTCAATTAGAGGATTAATTAATAGTACAAAGCTCCCCTGAAAAATCAATATTTTCATTAATTTCGAACAATTCTAAGGATTTCATGTTTAAAAGAAAAATGTGAAATTTAAATTTGCAAAACAATTGTAAATAGTTAAAAATTATTTCTCGATTCATCAAAAGGCTCTAACTGCCCTTACCGAGAAATATAAATAGCGTTTTGGATAGCTTTCTGGACCATTCGTACAATTACCTCCGCTGGTAAAGTCTTGATAAAAGGCAAAATTTTCATTATCTTGAGTTGAACTCCAATAGCCATAATTATCATCAAAGATAAAATTTTTTCCTCCATTCAAAGTAGCTACAGAATCAATTACTTTGAACAAACAATGCATTTTATCTAATTCGTCATGAGAGGGTAAAAACCAATCATTATATCCTTGAGCAACCGAATTGGCAGCATAGAAAGCTGCCGTACTATCTTCAGTGCAGTCAGCTAAAATATCTAAGGTGTTTTGAGTACCAGTTCCAATAGCCATCCCATCGGAATGATTAACTTCTCTACCATAACAACCCCATACGATTCCAACATCACCTAAATTTTGAATATCTGAAACCAATCCATGCTCATTTGTTTCATCCACATAAAATACTACACCCCCTTCTCTATAAGCACCTATGAAAATATGACAACCAAAATGATTTATATTATCTATCTCCTCCTCAGGGGTATAAGGGCACACGTCTACTAAATTTGATAAACCATCTCCGTCTGTATCTTCACATCCCGTTTCATCTACATCTTCGCCAAATATTGTACCTGGACATTGATCTATTTTATCAGAAATACCATCATTATCGCTATCTAATTGAGAAGCTGAACAACCCTGTAAATTAACTGATTCACCGTAAGGCGTATTCAAGCAAACATCATCACTATCTCCCACTCCATCCTTGTCATTATCAACAAACAAAAAAATCGCTACTGTATTTAAATTAGAATTCATTACAACTGTCAAAGGATTTGAAGTTTCACCATCTCTCAAATGCTTCCAAGCAAAAAGTTCATAATTATCGTTAGCAACTGCGGTCAAAGTTATTTCGGTGCCTTCAACATGCGGCCCCCTATTGAATATTACCGAACCGGCACTATCTGGACTTACTTGCACAGAAACATAAAAAGAACCTGGTACATCGTCATTACAAGCACTGAAGATCATAAATACACCAAAAATAAAGGTGAAAAAAAAATGTTTCATTATTATTTTTTATATCTCTAAATGATTGGTCATAATATGTTCACATATAGAAAAATCAAATTATATATATTAAAAAACAAATATAGTAAATGCCAACCCTTGCTACCAAAATTAGCAGTTGAACAATCGAACTATTGACTTTTCTCTACTCATGCCCTGTCCTGAATCATTAATTACTTCGCAAAAATAATTTTGAGGAATAAGAATAATTATTTGAAACATTTCAAATAAAAAAAATATTATAAATAGAAAGGATGGAAAGTTAAAAAATAATTTTGCGGCATTACTTTTTATACTGATTGTGGAAGCAGTTATTAATAAGTAGTTGTAATTTTAAATAAAATCAATTATTTGTGAATTACTTAACTAATTAAGATAGTCGAGAATTCTGTCTTAAATTCTTATATTTTTTGACCAAAATGATGTTTTGGAAAGTCAACATATCTCGAATACATAATCCAAATTAAACTATAAAAGAACATTGACAGTTTTAATATTAATTGCGATACTCTCTGCATCAAATAATTACTTTTTTGATAAAATCTAAATTGATCTAATTTGAAAATCTTGATTTTAGTCACTAAATGGTTATTGAGCTCACTTATTTAATATTTCTACAATATCAATTAAGTATCTATTAAAAATTTCTTACTGCACGAAAACGAGCGGGAGTTTCTTTTGAATAGCTATGATCATCTGCTCCAAATTTTAAATCCCAACACCAAGCATGGTCAGCATCATGCTCTGAAGAAGTCCAATAATAGGCATCGAGTCCTTTCCCACCCAATGCAATCGATCGCTCACTGATAATAAAACTATTTAACCAAATATATCTAAATTCCTCTTTTGAAGGCAAGTACCAATCTGTATATTTTTGAGCAACAAGATCATTTGCCAATCTTGCAGCAATTCCAGCAGTTTGACATGTTGCCAATATGTCTTTTGTGTTTTGCAATCCTGATCCTACTGTCAATGAATCTGCACCCACTATTTCTGTACCATTACAACCCCAAATAGCAGCATAATCAGTGATATCGCAAACCAACCCACGCTGACTAGTATCATCTACCCAAATTACAATACCTCCCTCTCTAAAGTCACCAATGAACGCAGATATACCACAACCTAATGAATCTACAGTCTCATTGGAAGGAGTATCTAAGCAATTATCCACATTATCATTTACTCCGTCATTGTCTAAATCTTCATATTGGAATACAGCAGTAATTTTCGTATTAAAATTAATAATAAAATCAGTCGGATTCATTAGTGCAGAAGAATCAGTAGCCCAATTAATTGTATCACTTTCCCAATTTTTGAATACATAATTTTTAATCGAAGTTGCCTCAATCGTTACGGTGCTACCCTCCTCATAAGGACCGGAGACTACAGAAATAGACCCTGTATTTTCTGGTGAAACCGACGTAGACAATGAATACTCTTTTAGTGTTACAGTTACAACTTCTTCTTTACAAGAAATAAACAATAGTATTGTTATCATGACTGTAAACAAACCCAATGGTTTGAAAAATGAATGAGACATCATAAAAACTCGATTTCTTTTAATTAATTACGATGCAAACAACGCAAATTATGCGGGTTATTACAAGATAAATGACAGTATTTAGATAAAATATCTGACATATAATTATTATTGGTCTTGAATATTTTTAATTCAATTTTCCTTCTTTCATTGCCTTAACGATTTACTTAAATAGCCTGATTATTTACCTTTTAACAAAAAAGAACTAACTTATTAACAATTATGAAAGATCCATACCACCTCAAATCATCTAATTTCTTTTGTGTATTGTGCTTAATGTTACTGATGGGCTCATGTCAAAGTCCTGAAGAACTAGACGAAGTTACACTCAAACTCAGTAATCAAAACATATTATATGTAAACTTGAGTCTTGGATTTATTATGCTAGGTGTAGCTTTAAAACTACACATTAAAGATTTTATTCTTGTCTTTTCATCTCCTAAATCTGTTTTCATAGGATTTATTTCCCAATTCTTAGCCCTTCCTTTTTTTACTTTTATATTGGTATTAATTTTTAACCCTATGCCCAGTGTCGCCCTTGGTATGATGCTGGTTGCCGCATGCCCTGGAGGTAATATCTCCAATTTTATGTCGTCTCTCGCCAATGGTAATGCAGCCCTATCTGTATGCATGACAGCTGTTGCAAGTGTTTGTGCCGTATTTATGACACCTTTCAATATTTCTTTCTGGGGAAGTCTCTATCCCCCAACTGCTGAAATTCTAAATGCCGTAAATTTAGACTTTTGGGAATTATTGAGGATTATAGGCATCATTTTACTGATTCCCTTGATTATAGGTTTAGCAATAAGGGCTTTTAAACCAAAAATAGCGGATTTTCTTCACCCCTTCATGCATTATGGCTCTATATTGATTTTTGCTGCTATAGTCATACTTGCTTTCCGTGCAAATATGGATTTGTTTTTAAATTATGTTCACTTGATCGTTTTCATTGTTTTTGCTCATAATGCAGTAGGTATCGTCACAGGATTAGGATTAGCACGACTTTTCAGGCTACCCAAACCAGATCAAAAAACTTTAGCTATTGAAACTGGAATTCAAAATTCAGGATTAGGGTTAGGCCTCATTTTTGCTTTTTTCGATGGCTTAGGAGGTATGGCAATAGTAGCTGGTTGGTGGGGTATTTGGCACATCATATCTGGATTAAGTCTTGCTTATTTTTTTAAAAATAGAAGCCTTTAAAATCTTTTAACATTATCAATAACCATAAAATCATACTATCACCTACCTCCAAACATGAAAAAATACATTTATACACTTATAGTTAGTGTTCTACCACAATTTTCAACTTTTTCTCAACCCTACACTGAACTGGGTACTCTTAAGTTGCAGAAATATTCATCAGATAAAAACGAGACTAATGAATATTCCGCGGCTGTTTTTATACCCATGGTAACAAAAAAAAATAATTATTTAATTTTGGGAGCTGGATACAACAAACTTTCACTCAAAAATTCATTAAATAAGCCACTAATTAGTAATTTAGGAGCTTTATCTATTCAGCTTGGTGGACTCATTAATCTAAATAATGATTGGAGCTTGACTGGGATGATGATCCAAAAAATTAGTTCTGATTTTGAAGATTTATCTAAAAAAGATTATCAAATAGGTGCAATAGGCTTTTTAACCAAAAAATTAAACAAACATGTAAAGTACAAGCTGGGATTATTCTATAATCAGGAGTTCTGGGGTCCTCAGATATTTCCAATTTTGGGTTTTGATTTCATACTCTCTGACAAACTGCGCTTTTTTGGATTACTCCCTCGAATAATGACCCTTGAATATCAAATTTCAAAATCAGGCTACCTAGGCTTTAAGTTTAATATGAAGAGAACCTCCTACAGATTGGCGCAACAATATACACACGGATATGTTCAGGAATTTAAGATTGAAACTCAAGGTTACATCGATTATTACCTCAGTGATGTGTTGACTCTTTTTGGTACTTTTGGTTATGCTCCCATTCGTACATATAAGATTTTTGAAACATCGGATATATTATCCGAAGATTATTTAGCCGAATTTGATAATCAAATTATGGCTCAAGTAGGTTTGGCCATTCGTATCCGATCTGACAATTAATTTAAAGGTCAAATTTTCAAACTTAATAATCCTTTTTAACCATACTAATGACTCCAAAATGTCAATTATGATTTATAACCTGATTAAATATTTATTGAAAGTCACCATTTATTCTTATTTCAGAAGAGTATCAATCGTCGGTCAAGAATATATCCCGACCGAAGGACCTGTTATTTTTGTAGCTAATCATCCAAGTGCTTTGATAGATCCATTAGTTATAATTACCGGAATAAAAAGGAAAATACACCCCATAGCCGCAGCCGAATTTTTTGGTGGTAAGCTGAAAACCTGGATACTTAAAAATAAGTTTCATATGATACCTGTCTACCGACCAGGCCAATCTAAAGACTCATCAAAAACAAGCAATAACGATATGTTTACCCATTGTCATCAACTATTGCTTAATCAAGGGGCCTTATTGATTTTTCCCGAGGGTACAAGCGAAACAGATAAAGGTGTTCGAAACTTAAAAACAGGAGCTGCCAGAATCGCTCTTGAGGCTGAACGTTTGTGCAAAAACAAAATTAAAGTTCAAATTATTCCCATTGGTTTAAATTACAGTAATTCGCATCAATTTAGAAGTGATCTTTTTGTAAAAGTCGGTCCCCCCATCTTATCCAAGAATATAAATTCGGATACAAATAATGAAGTAAATGATTTGACAGATTTAATTAAAATAGGACTGATCGATACGCTACTCCACACCGGATCAAAAGAACTAAATAAACTCACCAATTCTATAGAAAATTTCTATCAAAATTACTTGGAAGAATCAATGGAAATAAAGAAAGATGATGCTTTCAGTCATTTCAAAATTCAAAAGAAAATAATCGAAGCCACCTTGTACAGTTTGACTAATCACAAAGAAAAAGCAGTCAAAATCTCTAATCGTATCAAAAGGCATTTAGACAGAAACAAATCTGAGGGAATTTATTTAAATGATGCATTTAAAAAATTATCTTTTAAAGAGATTCTGGAACTCATCTTTGGACTACCATTTTATCTTTTAGGCTTTATTCTTAATTTTTTACCATTTTTTTTAGTCAAAAAAATCTTTCAAAGTATTGAAATTAAAAAAGCATTTAGGGGTTCTTCGGCTATGATGATTGGATTGTTAATTTTCCTATTTTGGTACGTTTCAGTGGGTATAATGTCCACCCTCATCACAAAAATATCAATAATAGGAATTATTATTTTTGTAGTTGGATATCTTTCAGGTTTATATGCAATTTCATGGTCAAAATTATTTTTCATTTTCTCTCAAAAATTAAGAGTATACAGAGTGAAAAAAATAAAAAGTAAAGCATATCATGAGATGCGAACTGAACAAAAAAAACTGCTTAAGGCACTTAACGAATTTCGTATTGTTTTTGATTCAAAAATGAATTAATTCAAATAAATTTTTAGCAATAAAAGTTATACCAGATCAAGTCACAACTCCTTAAATGGAAAATAATAAAACAACTGCAACTTGATTAAGGATACATATTATTAACTCGCTCTTGCGAATTAAAATCTGTTTCTAGGTAAAAGAAAAATATTCATAAGCCGATTTAACTTATCTTTTTAATGTTCCCTTGTTGTTTACTTTCAAATAACTAATAAGCGTCCTACTATTACCGAAATCAATAGTAGCTGCTATGGCAATTGAACCATCTGGAAGGGTCAAAATAGCTTTTCCGATATCATTGCCAGTCGTCAAACCAAAATGATTTTGATAAAATAAATATTCATCAGTAACCTTTCCAAATTGATTGGTACGTTTAAATAAAACTTGATCATTGTAAGTCTCTTTGGAGATAGAATCTTGATAATTATAAAAAACACCAGTAATTATCAAATCATTTTGAGCACCGATTGTAACATCCATTCCTCCAGAATTGAGATCTAAAATTGAACTGCTTAAAAGTTCTTTGAACACTAAAGACCCTGCTTTTCTAATACGAAAAAGAAATGGGAAGCTTCTTGGATCTACAGAGTTATTGCTGGTACTTGTACCAACTATAATCACATCCTCTGTTTCAGTATAAATAAAGTCACCTATATTATCATTAAAATCAGCGTCTCCTTGAAATTCAAATCCATATACATTATCAATACTGGAAGAACTTCCTATATCAGTAAAAATCGCAAAAGTTGCGTTTACGCCGGCTTCTCCCTGATTTCCAGATTTTCCCGTAATACCGATTACGCCAAGATTTCTGTCTGATAATTCAAATACGCCAATGGCAAAATCATCCACGTCATCGTATCCAAATGTTTTGCTCCAAAAAACAGTATCATTTTCAATAGATCTCTTAGTCAGATATCGTTGCTTTTCAGGCCTGATAGCATTGTCTCCCTCTTCTTTTTTATTTGTACCACCTACAATAACAATGTTTCCATCTCTAGATTTTATAATATCACCCACTTCCCAATAATAATCTACATCACTGATAACCTGTTTACCGACAATATTATAGTTATTATCTAGTTCACACCAAAAAATTTTTGATCCTAACCCGTTTACGTTGTCGTCTTTTGTTGTGAAATTAGCACAAAGCAAATAACCGTCATCTATAGTTTTGATTCTAACCGCTTCATCATCAGTAATTCCAAAAGCATACAAGTTATCATCTGAAAACAAAGATTGAACATCAAAGATCTTTTTTTTAATCAAATTACCAACTGTATCGATTTCAAGGATCACAATATCTTTAGAGGCTCCAGATGCTGAGCTTTCTTCATTACCTAAAATAACTAAATTACCCTCATTTGAAATGATCATGTCAACGACCTCATTAGAACCTGAAATTCCATAATATTTAATAAAAGTATCTATGGGCCTTGGTCCATAATCTGATTCGACAACACAACCATATGCCATTAAGACAAGTGTCAATAAAATAATAATCGAATACTTTCCTATCATTTAAATTCCTTAAGTTTCTGAGGATTGTAAATAGAGTATGTGTAACCAAAAGAAAAAGAAAGCATATCTAATGAAAAATCATCTTCAACAAATGCCAAGTCATATGTAGATAGTGGATTATTACTCCATCGATTATCTGAGTTGATATAATTAAGCAATGCCTTATTAAATGTAGCTTCGAAAGTTAAAAAATGTGTTTTTACACGCATTTTTAATCCTAAAGATGCAAAAACAGAAAAATTATTTTTAGTAATAAGACCTAAATCTTTCAAAGAAAGATCTGAATCAAATTTATATTCAGTCCCTCCAGTTCGATTACCCTCTAAATATTTCGCATCCAACAAATGATCATAACTGGCCCCTCCAGCTATATAAGGAACGAAGCTTTTAGCAAAATCATAGTTAAAATTATATCTTAGAAACAATGGAATTCTAAAAAAAGATTGCTGATGAGTAACCGTTGTCGATAAAACAGCGAACTGAGCTATCTCAGTGGTTCCATTGGCTTGAAGAATATCTCCATATGTAATATAATTATCTACGCTGTATTGTGAATTACGAAATTCTAATCCTAAACCTACCTCCATACCCCAACCTAAATACCGTTCTGCCATCGCATTAATAAAAAAACCAGTTCCAGAACCTCCGTTAACCGAAGCTCCCACGGGAGGTTGTCCATCACCATTATAAATTTTAGAAACTATTCCTGTATTTCCCGTACCGAAGGTTCTGATAATATTGGGATAACTCATATTCACGCCTGTCTTTAAACCTACTCTAAAAATAGGCTGAGATCTAAATTTCCTATATAAGTCGTACAATTCAGCAGGATCGACTTTAGAATCTAGTTTATGCTCTTTATCTGCCTTAAGCAGTTTGATCATATACTCATCTGCCATAGGCTCATTATCTAAAAAAATATAAACCTTGGTAATCAGTTTGAGCGCCCTTATTTTCTCCTCGCTGGTGTATCCTCGTTCACCCAAAGATTTGTCAAATCCTCCAGTAATATTATCAACAATGTTCACCAGCCTACCTGCATTATAATCCTGTTCGGCGACCAACAACTTCTGAGTCCAAGTCTGTGCAGATACAAAAAATGTCGAGAGCAATACAAAAAAAGCAGCAACTAATTTAATGTTAAAAATAACCACTAACCCTACTTATTTTTCGGTTTAGAGACCTCATTTGACTCTAACCTTTTTTCATTTATACTTGAACTATTAGCCTGAATTTTAGAATTTGACGCTTCATCGCTAGGCTTGATCTTACCTGCACATGTCTCTACCCAAGGAATTTCATTCACATCTCCCACGTACTGACGCCACTCAATGTCCGACATATTTCGAGAAATATAATTACACAAATCATCAACCATCTGAGTTGGCTTGAGGGGAAATCTTCTAAGTAATCCATCTTCGGCTGCTGTTACCAAATATCCTCCATTAGGATGAAAGCTTGCATCCCATACCCAACCTTTGTGATCATAAATAATTGTTGGTAGATCATAAATATTATCTGGGTTCAAATCCCAAAATCTCACTGAATTATCGTTACTTGAAACGGCAAGTAAAAAATCATCTTTTGAAAACTCAACATCATTCACTTGTGCCGAAAATCCCATTAGTTCTGGACCATACTGAGTATCGTTTTTTCTATCCCAAATGAATGCATAACCTCTACCATTATTTATATTGAGCCCTCCTATCGCTAAAAATTCACCATTATGACTAAACTTTATATCAAGAATAGGCTTTTGTGCCATATCTTTTCTTACAATTTTTTTAGGTGCTGCAACTCCCTCCAAATCAAATAAAATGATTTCTCCATTCATTGAGCCTGCCGCTAAATATTTCCCATCGGGAGATATGGATATAGTTTTTGTTGTAGACTCTAACTCTGCCAATAAAACAGATTCCCTATAACTATTTAAAAGTATTTTTTTATCTGCACCAACACTGGCAAACCCAAAGTCTCCATCAAAAAATACCAAATCATATACAGCGCCCTGATGACCCTGGAGCTTCTTTGGCTCTTTAAAAATATCATCTAAATCAAAAAGGTCAATTTCATCTTCACTTGTCCCTAAAGCAAGCCAACGCTCATCTGGACTTATATTAACCACACGGTTAACATTAGATTGACTATAAACCTCAACATATGACCTATCATTAAAATCCCATTGTAACAAGCGGCCATCACCACCAGCAGAATACATTTTAGAACCGTCTTTCGAAAAAGTTACACTACGCACATTTACCACCTCTCTACCGGGACCTGCTTGGGTATGTCCGTGGTATTGATTAAATGCCGAATCCGCCTTAAAAGCAGCTGCATCTCTACCCTCCTCTGGCGTTTTCTCATATTGATCTAATTTCAGTAAGCCCTTTATTCCGTAATAAGCTCCTGAATAAATATCCCCATTATATTGCTTTTCAGGTTCTTTATAGGCAATAAAAAAGTCATAAGCCTGTTTGGCTATCACTCCTCTCAATTGATCATCAGGAACATCTTTTGCTCTAAGTGCCATAGATTGAGCTACTGCCTGATAACGCAACTTTTCTGATGTTTTTTGAGCCTGTACAGCAAGTTTTTCCTGTAACACTGCATTGTCTAGCTGAACAACCGCTTCAATCTTAGCAGAATCTGCCAAAGTCTTTTGAAAAACAGCATCTTTTGTAGCTATTTCCGCTTCATTTTTAGCTATTTCCGCCAATTTCTGAGCAGCTGTGGCACCATCTCGTTGAATGTTTGCTTCTCTTTCAGCTACTCTTGCTTGCTCCAAGGCTGACAAAGCTTTTGTCTCTTCTTCTTTTGCTTTTTCAGCACTAATCAATGCCTCAGAAGCACTTGCTTTGGCTTTCGCTGCATTATCTTCGGCCAAATTTGATTGAGTCACTGAATACAGCGTTAAAAATATTCCCATCACCGCAAAAGCCCCAAAAACTAATGCAAGAATTCTACTATTCTTAACTTTCCTTTTTTGTAAAAGTGCCTTGTTTCTTTGCTCATTTTCGTATGCGCGCTCTGAAGTTTCCAAGAAAACCATGGCTCTCTCAAAAGCTTCATCGTAGCGGGTAGCCCATACAATCGTAGGTCTATTTGAAATACGCCAATTGATAGCCAATTGTAAATCTGGCATTTGCCATAAACTTGCCTTACCCTCCTGAAATTTTCTTGATGCCTCGGAAATATTCAGGTACATATCAGCAGATTTGCTCTCTTCTTCAAGCCATTGCTTCAATCTGTCCCAAATTCTCATCAAACTTTCGTGCGATATATCGATGATTGTTTCTGAGCTTATTTCAACGCCATGCGGTGGCATTAAAAGAGATCTTCCCGGTTCTCTAAATCTGTTTACAACGCGGGCGACATCGTCTTCAGATACTCCTGCGATTGCTGCAAGGGTACTAAGTTTAGTTGGTCGTCTGATTCCAGTGTTTTCGGCACCTTTTTCGGTTAATGCCTTGAACATAGACTCAGCGATTTGACGTTCTCTTTTATTTAAGAGATCAAAGGCTTCATTAGCGTGTTGTGAGAGTGCACTTTTTAAAGTTCCAATAGCATTATAATGCTCAAGATCAATGGCCTCTGTATCCTGACGAGACGAAACCCAATAGCCCCAAGTACGCATTAAAGCATGTTGTAATATAGGTAATTGATCAGGATTATCTCCCACATCATTGAGAAGTTGCTGCGTCAATCGAGGGGTAATTTTTCCACCACCAACAGCAATAGGACCCTCGATGACCATACGCTTTTGATCTCTAACCATTTGTGGTATTAAATAGTGAGAATCATTGATTAATTGGGTTAAATCGAGATATTTCGCACATTCTCCAATGAAGTCGGAGCGCATCGTAATTGTCACATATACGGCTAATTCAGGACTCTCTACTGCTTCAATTAGCAAATTAATAAAAGCAGCGGACTCGTTTTCGTTTGAATTTTTAGACTCTAACCTGCTAAAACGAAAAAGCTCTTCAAATTGATCAATTACGATCAGTGTATTAATTTTTTGATTTTTATTGATCTGTTTAATAACCTCAACCAGCCCGAGACTTGAACTACGTAATACGGTACTTACAATTGTCCGTTCAATCTGCTGATCTTTTTCTGGGAGATCATGATAATCTTTTTTGTATCTAAGTATAGACTCAGCAAGGTTATCAATGGGCCCAGAACCTGGTCTACTGACCATGGTCTGCCAATTGGAGCCCGCTGCTGTCATCATGCCCCCTTGTAACGAAGGGATGAGCCCACAATACATGAAAGAAGATTTACCACTTCCTGAAGCCCCTAAAATAGCTAAAAATTTACTTTTTGATAATTTAACTAATGCATCATCACTTTGGCCCTCTCTCCCAAAAAACAAATAAGTTTCTTCAACACCAAAAGGTCTTAATCCTGGGAAAGGATTAAATATCTCAGAGATATCAGTTTCAATAATTTCTTTTTTATCTAGTGTCTTATCACTCATTTTTTACCCTCAAGTAATTCTAAAAATGGTTTCAAATGGGCTATTTCAAATTCAGCTTGCTCACCCAATATCATGGTATTATTTTTTTTAAGATAATTAACATCCATCCTCTTTTCACCTCTAAAATAAACTGCTTTAGCTGTCATTTTCTTTTCTCGCCCAAATCCAGGTGATTTCATTAAATCTTGTAATTTAGTTTTAATCCAGGATTCTGAGGTATTCCCAAAATATATTATTGCCGCATCACATCTTTTCAAATTTTCTTGATGGATATAACGCACATCAACTAGTTCTCCTTCAAAAATTGGCTGTACAACCTGCAAACCCTTTCTTTTAAGTGCCTTTGCTATCAATTGCCCCTCTTCGCAATCCTCTTTATCCAAAATTAAATATATTATTTTTGATGAGTCGGTTTTTAAAGGTTCTTTATAACCTGAAATCTCACGATTAGCATTGTAAAATCTCCCACCTGTTTCAATTTCCTCAATTACAATAGATTTCATTTCTTCCATATCTACCTCCAAAACTTCAGTTTCTTCATACAATGCAGCTCCAGTTTTTATGTTCTCAATAAATATTTTTTGTCGTTCGGTAATATTTTTTTTTGATTGAGAAATCCAAATCAATCTCCCAAAATGCTTTTTTTCATTATTTTTTAAATTTTCCTTTGTCAAATTGTCTGAATATTCATTGGCAATTTCATTTTGTAAATCAACCAAAGACAAGTCGCAACCCTCAATACTATCACCATAATCCTCCCCAATCAAATGTAGAGATAACCTAGCATTTGATAAATTATTTTTGATGGCCATTTTCATTTCCCTGAGGTTTCCTGTAATTGTATTTTTAGGAAGAACCTCAAATCCATGACTCCGTAATTCCCGACGCATCATATCTCTCTGAATAATCAAGTCTTTTCCTACTTCAGCTAGATAAACAGTCTTTTCTCGTTTATTGATAATTTTCCCTTCATTTTTTTTTGATTTTAAAGACAAATATTTTGAAATATCAAAAGATAAATCAATTAACTTCATCCAATAATTTTTTTCTGCCTCTGATCCAAAAAATCGATTTATTTCTCTCGGCATACCTGTCACGTTATCAATTTCATACAATTGATAATTATTTAAGTTCAATAATTCTGGAAAATTTTGAAAATTAAAAACTGTTTTGTGGACTACTAAGCATCTCTCTACTTCATCTTCAAACCCTTTTTGGGACGAGATCATTTGCTTTATCCATGAAGAAATCATCTTATATCCTTTATTTTCAACCGTCAGAATAGGGCTTACCACCAATACCACGATAACATTTTTTTTTAACTCGCTTTTTTTAAGCTGACTTAAGCTACATGATTCAAGTAAAAGATCTTGATAATTCATATGCAGCAACAAAGAGGAGAGGAATTTAAAAAAATTAGTCACCCAACCCTTATCATCACCTTGAATTGCTAAATCATCTTCCTCTGAATGAACAATTAATATCTTTTCTATAGTATTCATCATTTAATTACAACTCGAGGCAACACTAATTAAATACACTGACATTCTCGTCTAATATACTCAAATCGAATGGATCTATTGAATCAGATTTTACAGATGTATCTATCAAATCAAGGAAAGCTCTTAATATCTCACTATGAAGTGTCATCAAATCAAAAATTTCTTCTTTTGGTAAAATAAAGAAAGAGGTCTCCTCTTGAGCCACTGCTTGATAATTATACCTCTCAGAAAAGAGAATTACTTCTTCTCCCATAATATCTTTAGAACCCAATGACTTGAATACCGCACCTGACCGAATCAGATCAATCTTCCCCTCGATGATCACGAATAAAGGTTGATCTACGCTGTCCCCTTCATTAATGAGTATAGTACCCTTATCGACCTTTTTTTGATTCATCGTATCTACCATTCTCGTAATATTATCTCCTGGAATAGCTGCAAAACTTGGTATAGATTTTATAAACCTAACCCTATCAACCAATAACATTTTTCGATAATTTTCTTCTTCTTTATAGGCAAAAACAGGAGGTAAAATGATCTCATCTAATCTTAATTTAGAGTATGATTTAATCCTCTTTGTATGCGTTTGATAGGCCTTAGGCTCCATTTGATAGATAGAATTTGCAGCACTTTGTAATAACAATACATCTGGATTAAATAAATTGGCAATTAAGGAATTGGAGACACGGGCATCAGGAAGTTGATGAAGCCTATTTATAGCTAAGGATTTTGTGTATCGTGTGATCCGATTAAAATCTCTATTAACGATTTGGGTAAGTAAATCCGAATAAGATTCAAAATGTTCGGGAGGAAAGAAATTCAATAATAATTCTAATCGCTCCTTATCCGTTATATCATCCAAAACAGGTAATAACATAGGCTTAATTTCGTCTTCTACAAAAACATCCAACATCTCAATAGCAAAAGTTACTGAATCCATTGAGCCATGGGTTAAGTTCTCCTTGACCAACTGCACATTATGTACGTCATAGATCATACCCAAAAGAATAAATAAATTATTCAAGTTCACAACATTCTCCTCTCTTAATGCTCTTAGTAATTCGACGTCCAAAGGGTCAATTGGGTCTACTTGGGGGATATCTTGAATCGCTTTTATATTCCAAGCGATATCACATAAAAGATTTTCAATAATTAATTTAATCCGTGCCGACTGGAAATCTTTTGATTCAAAACCCAAGGTATTTAAAGATTTTAACAACTCAGAGAGGACTTGCTTATCAGGAAATTCAATTTTTTTCCAAAGTAATTCTTTGGCTTGTTTTCCCCCAATAATTCCAAATAATTGAACCACTCTTACCATCGTGGCTGTATGCTGGCCCGTTTTAAAAAAAGCAGCATCTGCAGAATGAAATACCCGATCACCCAAATAAATTAAGGCAGACATGGCTGTGTTACTATAGGTCGGAATATGTAGGTGATCGAGTATCGCCGCAAACATTTCAGGACGTTGTAACTTTCCCATAGACAAAAGTGCTGCAATACGAACCTCCGGATTAATATCTCTCAATAGCTCCACTAAGTAAGGCAAATGCTTATCTTCCTCTAATCTAACCAAGAGTCTTGCTCCATACACTCTGTCTTGTTGTCTGGTCGATCGTGTATAAAGTCTTATAGACTCATCGTTCAACTCATAAGCCTGGAATTTCTGTAAAACTTTAATCGCTTTTCTTGCCATAAGCAACACTGATTTATTTTGCTCTTTTTTGGATTCTTGCTTTATAATTTCTAAAGTTTCATAAGCTTTGATCTCAGCCAACTTTGAATAAGCATAACTTCTAACATCCACACTAGATGAGGGCAACTGATCTAAAAGTGCAAAGGTTAATTTAATGGGATCTAACTGCTCGTATAATCGAAGGGCATTAAGTACCCTTATTTCATTTTCACTTTTAAGTTCATTATTCAGTACTCTTAAGGCACTAAATTCATTAGTTTTTCCCTTATCTGCGATAAGATCTCTTTGACTTATCAATGTTTCCTTGAGTTTAATCTGATATTGATTGTACAACTTTACAGACAAGTAAATAACACCAAGAGCAATAGCTATAATTAAATAAATAAAATGAATCAACTTCACAAAAACCAAACCAGCAACCAAAATTTGTAATCCCCCAGCAAGAAAAGTCGCCAATTGTCCAATAACACCTTCTATCTTATTTTGAATATCAAATCTTATAGTTAAATTGAATGGTAAGAAAAATAGTTTGAAAGCGGGTGATTCCAAGGCATCTCGCAATGAAGCTGTGAATGCCTTCCCACTGATAATAAACATGAAGAAAAATAAAAAATCTTCATTAAGTATCTCATAGCCAAAAAAATGGCCCGAAATAAGGCCTCCTATCATGAATAATATCAGAATAATTGGCATTGTCATCAAGGCCACTTTCAAGCCAAATCGATTTAAAATAATATCATTAATAAAAGTTTGAATAATGAAGCTCATGATAATCACGGTCCCATTAAAAAATGACAAAAATCGATTTAATTTATCCTCTTCAGGATGATAAATTTCTATGGTTGCCAAAAAACTATATTCTACAAAAATTGCAGTCCCCATTGAGCAAACTATAAAAATTGATAATAAACGGGTGTAATCATTTTTGAAAATACCTAAGTAGCTTGTATTTTCTATATTTTCATCTTTTTTCAATGAATCAATAAGATCTACGTTATAATTTTTACAAATCAAAACAGTCAACCATAGTATAATGATCATTGCAAAGCATGATATTAGAAGTAAATCATAAGTGTCATCTACAAAAGGGAGTTCTATTAAAAGGGGTATTGAGAAAAAGGCAACAATAGTGGCAACTAATTGACCTGTATCTACACTTCCAATCAATCTTTTTGTTTGCCGAGTATCAAAAATTCTTCCAAATAATCCCCAAAAACCCAGAAGTAAAATGGAGGTCATTGGACCCATCATTACAAAAAGCAAAAAGGGTAATAAAGAAAATCCAGACTCTTTATCTCCCACCTCAAAAAACTCGAAAGCGAGCCTTAAACCACATACAAACAATGTGATAACAGCAGCGTTTCCGATGACTAACTGAGAAAATCTAACTTTTTTTTGAAGGTATACATAGGCTACCGAAGAAATTATACCCAAAGCTCCAGTTATAAAGAAAGACTCAGCGAGATATTCCTCACCTAAAGATTGGATAAATAAAGATTCGGTGCCTACTTGATAACTCGCAAGGAAAAAACCCATAAAAGCGCCGACTCCAAGCAAAAACCACATTTGCCTTTCTTCACCATCTACCGCCCCAAGAAATTTTAGAAATTTGTTTAACACAGTTTCAACAATTAATAGAGATTAAACTTATCGAATTTTACTATAATCGCTTTCAAATGATGTGCGAACACCTTTTTCTACACGCCATGTATAGCACAATACTAATGGAAATAAGCAGAATATATAGCTATATCTTTTATCGAATTTTACGTTTTTTTGGTTTAATTGAACTACTACCTTTTCTTTTAAGTTGAGAATTATAAAAAAGCAGATACCCTACTGATACTGTGAGTGAATGATTGCGGTATTCAAAGTTCTCGTAATAAGAAAGCATATTTTCAAAATCACTACTCACCCCATTTAAACCTAAATGAGAATGCGAGTAATTATACCTTAATTCAAAGAGCATCCGATCTCCTCCAAAAACATCCATGTAAAATCCAGCACCTGCGGACAAGCCATATTGCAACCTGTTGGCATCTACAATTGATTTTTGGTTTTGTAAGGAATTGGCTTCATTAAACACAACCGTATAATCTATTGACTCACCCCCTGTATTATTACCAATATCGGTTGTATACATAGTTCCAGAAGCTGCCAACCAATAGTTCAGTTTAATTCCGGCATTAGCGTAAAATGATAACGGAGAATTCGGAAAATTGACTTGTAAAAGAATAGGAGTTGTTAAATAATGTGAAATAAAGATACTTGAAGCGGAATCCGACATGTTGGGTATATTAGTTAGTGCTCTTGATCTTCGCTCATAATTTAATTCAGAGGTGACAGAAAATCTTTTTGAGGCAACATAAGTCATGATTGCACCAAAATGAAAATTATATCCATTATCTATGTTAAAACTATCTGTATAGGTTGCGTAGCGGTAATCGTGCATGATTAAGGAAGGGCCTCCTTTTATACCCATCCAATATTGAGCTTGAGCAATATTGGAAGTGACGCTTAATACGAAAAATAAAAGAAAATGATGAAATTTCATTCACGCGAATTTTGTCAGCAAATCTACAAAGAAATATGTATTTTTTTTTCAAAAAAACTAAGTTTGGTCCTCTTGCTTAAAAAAAAAAAAAAAATGATTACTTGACTCTTATTTGATAATTTTCTCTTTTTATTCTAAAAAATATTCTACATTTTTGGTCAACCTAAACATTTGCAACCAAATGAATTCTCAGCTGACATGAAAAAAATACATTTACTGATTTTAGTACTTTGTTCTTTTTCTGTTTTTGCTCAACAACCAATCGTTTTTAATCAATTTTACATGAATCCTTATCTCTACAACCCTGCCTATGCTGGCGTTGAAGGGCACTCCGTCTTTTATGGTCTTTATCAGCAACAATGGTCGGGTATAAACGGTGCTCCCACTACCATGCATGGTAGCTTTCATGCGCCATTACCAGGAGGTATAGGTATTGGATTTTCTGGTTACAATATTGAGGAAGGTGGGATATTAAGTACTACTGCCGGAAAAGCATCTATTTCCTATCTTCTGACCATGGATTTAAAACATAATTTAAGATTTGGCTTATCTTTTGGAGGAGGTAGCCAAATTTTAAATTTTGGTGAATTAGATGATCCCTTTGATCCTGCATATGCGAACATCGCCAGTAACAGTACCTTTGCACTTGCTGATTTTGGTCTAACATATCATGCAGGTCATTTTAATTTCGGATTTTCAATACCCAATTTGATTAGCTATGACAAATTTGTTGATAATGACAGTTCAAATCCAATAAGAGTTAAGCCACTAGATAATGTAATGCTTCAAACCTTTTTTCGAGGTCACCTATCGGATAATATCGCCATAGAGCCTCATGTAGTCTACCGATACAATAATTTTGGTACCAGCCAACTCGAAGGAACACTCCTTCTTCACCTATTCCATGTTATTTGGGTCAGTGGTACTTACAGAGAGGACATGAACATCGTTGGAACAGCTGGAGTAAAGTTGAAGGGAAAATTTGGTCTTGGTTACAGTTATGAAACCGGTAATTTAAATATTATGAATGATTTAGGGCCCTCTCATGAAATACATTTGGGCATTCACCTAGGTAAAAGAAAACCTCATGCAAAGCATACCTCATCATTCATTAACTCTAAAAGGCCAGAAAAAGAGGAAGAAGAGGAAGAACAAGTTGATACAGTCGTAATAGAAAAAATAGACACAGTAATCATTGATAAAACAGATACCTTAGAATTAGATAAGCCATGGCAATTAGATGAAACGCGAGGAGAGGTTTTAAAAACAAGTGAAAATGGCCAAGAACAAAAGGCAATAGTAGTACAACATACATCAAAAGAGGGTACTATCGAGGAGGCAATTACTTGGGTTCCTACCGATGAATCATGGGAAATGATTGAGGATCGGACAAAAGAAACCCGAACCAATTCAGAGGGCAAAACTGAAATTGGTGTACAATATGTTAAAACAGACAAAGAAGGAAAATCAGACTCCTTAATTATCTGGGAACCTACTATGAGTAAAGAGGCCATAGATTCAATCATTGATAGAGCCACAATAAAACCAGAAGTTGAGGAAGAACCGATTAAGGAGATCCCTGAAGAAATAACATCTGATGAACTAATACAAGAAGTTGAGGAAGTTGTAAAAGGAAATCATTTATTAGAATTACCTGAAGGTGTATATCTCATCGCCGGCGTATTTGAATATTATGAAAACGCAAACAAATTCAGTGACCAATTATTCTTTAAGGGATATCACGAGGCACTAGTTGGTTTTGTAAGTGAAAAAGGATACTACTATGTTGTTATATACAGATCTGATAGTTTAGCTGAGGTAAAGGCTAAACTAATTCGGGAAAACAAAAAGAAAAATATGAATGAAATATGGATTAAAATACTAAAAGTGAACAGCGAATGATGAGAATATTCAGTGTTTTTAGTTTGTTTTTTATTATCTCTAGCCATGCTGTTGGACAAACCGTACCCTACATTAGTTCAGTTAGTCCGCTTTCAGCGACTCCAACAGAGATTGTTACCATTTCGGGATCCTCCCTTAATGGAAGTGAAGTCTTTTTCGGTACGGTAAAAGGAAACATTATATCCAATTCTGATGGGCTCATAGAGGTAGAAGTGCCTTCTGGTGCGAGTTATGGACCAGTATCCGTTCATAACAATAATGGGGTTGCTGTATCGTCCTCATATTTTCTACCCAATTGGGGTGGCAATATATCGAATACAACTGACTACCCCTTCAACGCAGTTAATAGCATAGCCGTAGGAGAACAATACATTTATGATCTCTGTCTTTGTGATTTCGATGATGATGGAAAAAATGACTTTGTAGTTGCCTCAAAAGAAAATCTAGATGCTGCCTTTGCCAGTCGGGTAGTATATCGTAATACAACGGCTACTCCGGGAGCTACACCCTCTTTCACAAAATCACTTAGTCTTGGAGCTCAACCCGCATTTCACGTAGATTGTGGAGATCTTGATGGAGATGGAAAGCCCGATCTAGTTGTAACACAAAGCGCTGAGGGTTCTGAGGCCAGAAATGTTGAAGTTTATTTGAACACTTCTTCACCAGGAAATATTAGTTTCGATATTAATAACATCCTTGAACTCATCTTAAACAGAAGAGATACATTAATTCGTCCACCAGCCGAAATTGCAATTGATGATTTAAATCAAGATGGAAAGCTAGATCTTGTGATTTCAAACGATCAATATAATGATATAGATATCTTTAAAAATACAAGTACGCAAGGGGCGTTAAGCTTTGAGAATCCCATTCTTCTAAATTTTACTCAATTATCAGCAGGAGAAGCAGCTCGAGGATTAAAAATTGCAGATCTCAATAACGATGATTTACCCGAAGTTATAGTAAGTTCTTTTGGGAAGTCTGACGTATTTTATTTTAACAATATAAGCACTGCTGATGCAATAAATTTTAATGAAGAAATACGCTTAATTTCAACAGAAGCTGATCAAATTCAAGCCATTGAAGTTGCAGATTTAGACAGTGATGGTTTCATGGAGATTATTGCCTCAGACGGAACTACGAATCTCGGTGAACTAATCATATTTCCGAATAATACGATAGAAGCTGGATCGGAAATAGTTATTGGTAGTCGATTAGAGTTTGAATCTAAACTATTCCCTTTCGGTCTTTCAGTAGGTGATATTAATGGAGATGGTAAAGTAGATATTGCTATGGGTATCTTAGAAGCAGGTGAAACTAATATTGACCTTTTTTTGAATTCATCATCGGCTGAGGGATCCTTTACCTTTGAAAACCAAAGCTTGGATATGGGTCTCATAAATAATAGAAATTTAGAGATAGGGGATCTGAATATGGATGGAAAGCCAGATATTGCTGTTGTTTCAAAAAGCTCTATTGGTACCTTAAGTGAAATCTCCATTGCCGACAATGCTGGTTGTTTAACTCCTGTGATAAATCCTGTAAACTCTAGTTATTGTACAGGTGTGGAATTCTTCGTAACTGCGAGTCCAGCTACAGGCACCGTTTTTAATTGGGAGGTAAGTACGAATAATGGCACCAGTTTTTCACCAGACGCGAGCTCCACCTCAAACAGTCTAGATATTAGCGGATATAATGGTGACCTACAGGTAAGGGTTACTGCAGCCATTGGTGCCTGCAGTAAACTCTCGGAAATAGTAAATGTAGGCAGTAGTAATTCTGGAGATCCAGGGACGCCAAATATTGTTGTGACACCAACAACTGTTTGCTTAGGCAGTGACTTTGCTTTGAGCTCGAGTATTGTTGCCGATAATTACATTTGGAGTGGGCCAAATGACTTTAGCTCGACGGATGCCGCACCAAGCTTTGAAAACGCAAATTCTGTACTTGCAGGAACTTACTATTTGACTATTGCTAATACTGGTGGATGCAGTGGTCAAACAACAAGTAAAATAATAGAAATAGACTTAGGACCTCCCAGTACAATTGTAAATAATGGAAACGATAATTTCTGTGAGGGACTCACCACGGAGCTAGCAATATCTACATATGATGGGTTCACTTACCAATGGAATCTAAATGGTACTCCCATAAATGGAGCAACAGCAGGAACTTACCAAGCAAATACTACAGGAACTTATTCTGTATCGACTACAGAAACAGCAACGAGCTGTGTGGCTACAGGAAAAACTTATTCTGTTACGCAAATAGCCAAACCTATATTTAATATCGATGGTGTCTCAGCAACTTGTGTAGATTTAAATCGAATATTTGAAGCTAGCGTTGATAGTACTAATACTACTTTTACGAATACTTATTCATGGAGCTATGCTAATAGCGCAGGCACAACAACTGACAGTACCAGTCTAGCCACAACTGATACTTTAAGCTTTTCTCAAGCAGGTAATTACGTTGTTAAACTAACTACTGGCTATGAGGAAATTATTAACTGTGAAAGCTCTACCACCAAAGCGGTAGTGGTGACAACAGTTCCAACTTTTACCATTGACACACCAGAAGGTATTGAAAAATGTCCTAGTGATAGCCTTCTTTTAGAATTACCCAATAACCTTGCAAGTTATCTTTGGAGCGACAGCAGTACAAATTATAACACTTATGGACAAATTGACCGTTACAATGATTCTAATCCAAAAGTTTATACTGTGACATGGACTGATTCTGCAGGTTGTTCAGACACTTCTTCGGTGACCATCAACAACTATTATGATTCGAATATTGAGATCACCTCGAGTTTAGGTGATATTATTGAAGGTACACTAACAGTTCCAGAACCAACTGGATTTTTAACTGCTATCCCTCTTACCGCCTCGGGTGGATCGAATTATTTATGGGGACCAACCAATATTGTTAGCGATACTAGCGCTACTGATGTGAAAATCTACCCTAAAACGATAAATGATGTGGTTAGCTTAACTGCATCTGATGCTAATAATTGTAATGAAACTATTACTGTCAACTTATTAATTGATTATGTTGCGCCTAGGAAAAGCTTCTCTCCCAATGGAGATGGTTTTGGATTTGATTGCTGGGAAATTCGTAATGCAGCTGATATGATTGATTGTACCATATATATTTTTAATGAGATGGGCAAGGAAATTTGGTCAGGTAGTGAGTTCGTTGATGATTGCATTTGGGATGGAAATACCTACACCAGTAGCGAAGCCCCAGAAGGCATCTATTATTATACTATCTCTTGCGATGCCACATCTGTATTCCAACCCAGCGGTGCCATTCTTCTGGCAAGATGAACCTATCAAATATTAAATGATTTGCTCTTTCTAATTTGGATGTGAGAGAATATTTTCTAATCAAAAATTAATTTATAATTCAAATCCCCGTTAAATAATTACTTTTGACAAAAAAGTAATAAGTTCTACAGATAAAGTATATTTTAAAATTATCGACTGGGTTACTTACCCATTTCAAATAGAATAAAAAAAATATATGTCTTAACACATTTAGTGAGTTATTTTAAAGTGCTTTACCTTTGTTAACAATGGTTATTTTTGAAAAAAAAATTAAATACGCGAAACACTTTTCACGCTATTTATTTTTCATTTTTGTTTTATTTTTTTCCTACCAAGCCGCTGGACAAGATATTTGTCAAGGAGATGCCAATGACCTTTCGATTGATGATCTCAGTTTGACTTGGACATCAGCCTCTCAAACTGCGAATAGTCACGGCCAGCCTTTTGTAGCGGATCTAGATAACGATGGTATTCCAGAAGTCATCGTCACAAACAAGGAAAATGGTACTTTAAATATCATAGATGGAGTTGGGGACGGTACTGGTTTCAATAATTATGATGCCATTGCAGCTAGTGCCGCTATCAATCTAGGATTTACTCCATACAATACAGTTGCCATAGCAAATCTTGGTATAGGATCGCATGCCAGTATCGTTGTTGCGGGTTATGAAGGGTCACTTGCAACTCCTGATCATAAATTAAGTCTATGGAGCTTTAATGGTGCAATAATGGAAGAGTCTTGGAAAATTGATATTGAGTCTGTTACTGGATCCAATAAGTTTCCAGGAACGGTAGGCATTGCAGATTTTGGAGACGGTAATGCACGAATTTATTTTGCTAATGTCATATTAAACTCAAACGGTACAATTTATGCTCAAGGCACTGATACCGATTGGCCAGTAACAATTGGGCATGGATCTCTTGCTCTAGATGTCTTGGGTGATGCTAATTTGGAACTTATCACAGGCGGAAAAATATGGACTGTAAGCTCAGGCAACCTAACCTTAGCACAGGATGTAAATGGTGTTATTGACCAAGATCCAAGTATAGTTGGCGATTATTACATCAAAACGTGGAGTAATGCTGGAATTATAGAATCAAGAGTAATGATTTCAGCTGCTGATTATGATCTTGACGGAGATATTGATTTAATATTTCCCGGAGCAATAGGTAGTAGTGGAACGGACGCGACGGGTGTATTTCTTTGGGATCCTACTGATAGCTTAATTGATGTATTCAAACCCACAAATAATCATTCCAGAGGCACCGGTAGGATTGCTATAGGAGACACTGATGGAGATGGCGAAATGAATGCCTTATTTGTTAGTGGTAACTCACTCTACAAACTGGATGAAAATTTACAGCAACAATGGATTTTTACCATCACAGAAGGTGACGGAACAGGTTACAGTGGGGTAACTTTATTTGACTTTAATGGAGATGGTGAATCAGAAATTCTCGTCAGAGATCGTGAATTCTTCAAAACTTTTCGAGACCTTGGCACAACGGCACAAACAATTTTAGAGGCTCCGTGTAAATCCTTTACCATGGAGGAGTATCCCGTTGTTGCTGATGTTAATAATGACGGTCAGGCAGAAATTTGTTTCTCATGCCTTGCCGATGATGCCATAGATGCGACGGATAACGATTTAGAAACTGTCAACACACCTTTAGGACATATCAGGGTATACGGCGCTTCGAGTGGATCTCGGTGGCAACCAACTCGAGGAGTTTGGAATCAGCATGCTTATTTGAATGTTAATATAGGTGATGACTTATCCGTTCCTGCCGGTCAAAATTTACTCTCCACTGCCAGTACTGATTGTTATGACGGAATAACTGGTACTCAAAATAAGCCGCTTAATATGTTTATGAGCCAAGCTCCCTTGAGAGGAGCCGACGGATGTCCTTCTTTTCTTCTACCCGATTTAACTATCGGTAGTCTCAGTGCCACCACCGCAGGATGCCCTGATACAGACTTAGACTTGACTTTTACCATAACAAATGAAGGTGACTTAACCGTCAGTGGTATTTTGCCTGTCACTTTTTATTCAAAAAATCCCACTGACGCCAGTGCTACGAGATTAAATACCAGCACTGTTCAAATCTCATCAATGGCCAAGAATGAGAGCGCCGACTTCACAAGGACGGTAACAGGTTTAGGTATCAACAATTTTGACTGGGATAATGATAATTTATTTGCTGTAATTAACGAAAGTGGAGCTATTCCTCCTATCTCCTATGCTGCTTCCCTGATACCAGAATGTGATGTTTCAAATAATGCAGCATCATTAAATGTAGATTACTCAAATTTTCAGTTGTCACCAGATACAACTATAGCATCTACACTTACTTTAATTAAGGTTTCGGACAATAACAAATGTGATGACGCAAAACCTAATAATGGAGAGGTTCAAGTTTACTATGATGGATCTATTGGTGGATCAATCGAAACGATATACAACGAAAATTTCGAAGACAACAGCATTAGTAATTTAAACTCAGCAAACTTATCTGACCCATCACGTAATTGGTCTGCATCTGGAGGTAATACCAGCGCAATAACTGACCGTTGGGGAGTTGGCGCGGGCAGGCAAACAAGTGGCAAAACATTCATCGTTAATAACGGCACTAATGTTGTCACATTAGAGTCAAAATCAATTGATATAACTTCTTATACAGGAGTTACAATTGATATAGATGCTTACACCAATAATACATTAGAAGTAAGCGGTGCAGGACAAGATAAAATAGAAGTCTACTATTCAATAGATGGCGATAGTTATGTTAAAATTTCTACAGGAACCTCTTTAATCGGCTCTTTTTCATATAAGCACATTAACCAGGCTGGATTGAGCGGTAGTACTTTGAGAGTCAAAATTGAAATCAGCAATAATGATGTTTCAGAATATACAGAGATTGATAATATTACCGTCACAGGATTTTCTCCTGCCGTCAACGCTCAACATACAGAAAGTTCTGGTTTTGAATTCCTATGGTATCCAGGTGATGTTGCATCGCAAGGAGCAAATTTTACCAATAATGCTGTTGTTCATACGGGAAGCACCTTTACTGGGATGGCAGAGGGAACTTACACCGTTAGGGGCAGGTATCTAAGTGGAAGTTGTTTTTCTGATGCATTGGACGTAGAAATAAACAAGACGTCAATTGCTAATTTTAGCCTTACAGGTTGGGAAGCAGCTCCACTCACAGATTGCTTAACTCCAGATGGAATTGCCCAGGCAGGAGTAGGACTCGACAGCTCAATAACCACTAATTATGATTTCACTTGGTATCTCAGCTCAGAGGGAGTAACACCACTTGGAAAAGGCGTTCAATTGGCCAACCGGACAGATGGGGCATATAAGCTCGTAGGGGTAAGTACCATTACTGGATGTAGTCAGACCAAAGATAATATTAACATAACAACAGCCCAAACATTACCTGATCAACCTAATATCACAGTTACAAATGTTTTGAGTTGTGATGATCCCAATACTGGCCAACTTGTAGCCAGCATTCCACCAGACGGAAATGATTACCGCTTCAGATGGTCTAGTGGTCGTTTAGCAAAGCCTACTGCCGATTATAACGAAGATATCAGTGTAGTTGGTGATACCTATGCTAACATACCCGCAGGGCCCTACACCGTGGTAACTGTTAATACGGTAACGGGCTGTGAGTCAAGACAACTTGTAACAGAGGTTGGTCCTCCGGATAACTACCCCACCCCGGAATTAATACTAAATAATGAAAACACAAGCTGTGCTGGAAATGGGCAAATTACTGCGAGATTTGGAGATGGATCTTCTGACTGGGATCTAGCCGCTCATACTTTTGAATTTTTTGATGCAAACAATACATTATTAGCCAGCAAGCTAGGTAGTGTAGGAGTTGCAGGATCATCTACAGACAATGTAGCAAGTGAATTATTAGATAGACTGCATACAGTCAAAGTGACCCACATAGCCTCAGGATGTATAGCTACAGATACAATTACCGTACCTGAAAACATCTCTTTGCCCGAATTTAATTTCTCCCAAGTTAACCAAGACACTGATGATAATAATGTCATTGACAGGTGTGAAAGCACCACAAATTTAGCATTAGCCGGCACCGCAACTGGGTCTTCGCAATCCAATACACCTGGGGATACTCCCTCAAAAGTGAATGATGGAACATTAATTGGTCATTTTCATTCTGGAACAATTAACACAATTGATGGAGAGGCTGTTCAAAAAACAAATGAGTGGGTCGAAATCGACCTGGGAACTGTCTCTAACATCTCTGATATATTGATATGGCCGTCAATGCACTGTGGTACTTGTCTAGGCAGAATAGAAAATGTTGAAGTCATGATATCCTCTGAACCCTACACCGATGGAAATGGAGATCCTCTCGGGCGAGATGTAGCTGGATTTACCGCAGCGCGGCAGAATTCATCATACAGCTATAATATTGGAAATGATTATAACAATGTGGCCTCTAATGCATTTGAAAGTATAATTACCATTGAAGCAGAGACCACAGGTCGATACGTTCGAGTACAAAAATCAGGTACTAACCCTAATGGAAACACATTAAATATAGTAGAAATACAAGTTTTTGAATCTTGTAACAATGGCATCGAGGCAGCTACTATCCACAAATCCAGCTGTGCAGGTGCAGATAATAACGGAGCCATTGACTTAACAGCATTGGTAGATCCTACCTCAGGCACCATCTACAACTATTCACTCTATGATGGAAATGACACTTCCTCTCCGAGTGCCAATGTCACTGGAGCCACATCTGGTATTTTCACCGGACTTGATGCAGGCACTTATACTGTGGTAGCCCAAGAGCAAAATGGATCGTGTAGTACCTCACAAAGAGTCCTGACAATATTAGAAAAAGAGGATAAACCCTATTTACAAAATACATACATCCATGACTCAGGATGTACTGATAGAGGCACTGGATCCGTTTTCGATATCACCGCTAGAATGATGGCTTCAGAAGAGCCAAGTTCATACACTTTTGAGCTCTTCAGTTCTACAGACAATAGTTTTTTGGAGGCAGACCGCATAGGCACGGCACAAACTATAACAGATGGTAGCGCTGGTTATTCTTTTGGTTCCCTAGTAGATGGTACTTACACGCTACGGGTAACAAATGATGATAATGGCTGTGCCACGATCGAGTATGTGATAATCGATGATATTTCCGTCAATCCAATAATAGAAACAGACGAGTTGTCAGATAATACAGGTTGTAATCCTTACAACGGAACCGTTTTTATTTCGGAAGTTGATGGAAACACAGGAACTGATCTTCAAGATAACTATACCTTTTCATGGGTATCGAGTGATGGTACTGATGTAACTCCCGCAAGCAATACAAATGTACCAAGTAGCTTAATAGGCGATACTTACACAGTAACTGTTACCAGTGTTATCACGGGATGTACGTTAGAAAAAGATTATGTTATAAGAGATAATGAAATATATCCGAGCCTAGATGTGGTGCAAATTAGACCCAATACCGCCTGCGTCATCAATCAAGGGACTGGTATGCACTTCGATGGAAGTAACGATTATATTGCTCTTCCACAGCAATATAATACTCCACTAAATTCATTTACAGCAGAATGTTGGTTTAAAACTACTGATAATCGAGGAAGATGGTCCTCTAATTGGGCACTAATTGATTTTGATCGAAGTGAATTTTATAATGTTTTTGTAAGAAATGATGGACGTCTTGGATTTTCTTCAAGACAGGGAGGTTCTTGGAGAGATCTCGTTGGTTCAACAAGCAACCTTAATGATGGAAGGTGGCATCATGTGGCCGCTGTTTATGATGGGACAGACAAAATTATTTACCTAGATGGCGTGGAGGATGCAAGACATGTAAATGCTCATGGTGGCCAGGCAATCGGAGTTGGAAAGCAAAATCGTTTTGGATTTTTAGGTGATGGCTCTGAGGCAAATAGATTTAATGGAAGAAGAAACCGTCAAATATATGGAGGAGCAATAGATGAAGTTCGAATTTGGAATACTGTAAGAACACCAGCTGAAATTCAAGAAAATTTGAATCAAACGGTAGCACCCTCTTCGGCTGGATTATGGGCCTACTACAGGTTAGATGAAGGAGTATCTGAAACCAACAATACACTGCTAGGCAATACGATTGTTGATAGTGGACCCAACGGATTCAACGGAACCCTCATAAACTCAGCTAAAAATGGATCTTTGAGTAATTGGGTAGAAGGAAATATTGTGACCGAGGCCCTTGGAGATGGAATTGGCAGTGCTACAGTGACAGAAGATGGTGTCATTTATGATGGCTCCAGTGATAACTACAACTTTACTTGGTATGGAGAAAATCCAGCTGCAAATCCCGGTACTCCGGTCATAAGAAATATTGGAAGACCAACGGATTTGGGAAATGCTGACTATTGGATCCAAGCAACCAATGCAGCAACAAGTTGTCAATCCACTGTTCGTCAGGTGACCATTGGTCATGTTCCTACTCCACCAGTCATTTCATTAAACGATAGTAGTTCCAACACAAGTTGCGATCCTTCAAATTGGACAGGCTCTATTACCGTAGACGTCACCTTAGATGGAATAGATGAAAATGAAGATGATTATACCTTTTTTTGGGAAGTAGATCTTCCCACAGATCTCAGCGCTGAAGGTTTTGTCCTACTGGGAGACTATACTGAGGATGATAAAACCCATAGGTATTTTCTCTACACCAGAGGAATAGAGGAGTGGGAGAATGCAAGAGATCGTGCTGAGACGTTAGACGGATATATGTTTATCCCAAATTCCTGGGCTGAACAAGTCTGGGTGGCTGATAGAGTTAGTGCCGCAGGTGGTTTAAATGCCTGGATAGGACTCAATGATATGGTTATAGATGGAGAATGGGAGGATGTACTTGGTAACCCACTGGGAGTCGGTGCAGGTGGCGGTTTTGTTGCTGATCCAAGTATTGACCTTTCAAAATGGCCTAGAAATAATAGATTGGCTTGGAGTGGTAATAATGAACCAAATAATCTAGGAAATGAAGACTTTGCCCATTTTTGGGGAAGTGGCAGAAGATATTGGAATGACATCGGGGGATCTAACGCAAGACATGGACGTCAGCGTTTGGTATTGGAGATACCCGTCCCTACGGGTACTTCAAATAAACTAGATAGCATACCAGCTGGAAATTACACGGTTACAACGGTTGGTCCCAATGGTTGCGAGAGTGATCCTTTTTCGGTAGAAATCCATGATGATTTACCCGTAATTGATGTAGGGTTTAGATATAAATTAGACCAAACTATTTGTGATAATACTAAAAATGGTACTTATTCTGATAGAAATGGGGGTATTACAATTTTTCCAACCATTGACGGAGTTGGTGTTACCAACTGGGCTTTACCAGCCAATGGAGGAAGAATCTCCATGTCTTCCACAGTCGTTGGTAAAGAGGGACGATATGCAATAGATAATGATACCGATGGCGCATATGATATAGATTCGGTTGATATTGCAGAAACGGAGGGTACCTCAGACCATGATTACATAGATATTATATTATCATCATCAAAATCTATCTCTGATATAGTGATATGGAACGTGGAGGATATGCACAGTCGGAGATTGGAAAATGTGCAAGTAATGATATCTAACAGTCCATTCCCGGCAGGAACTACCTTAGCTGATTTTGACGCAGCCAAGGCCAATAGTCTAACCATTGGTGGTCGGGCCGGTGGGCTGAATCTCAGTGATCTTGGTCCGGTAATACCTGAAAATATTCCTAACCCCGAGCAAGCTTTAGGGATTTCAAGATCTAACTACCGCAATGCGCAAATAGAGATTAATCAAACAGCTCAGTATATTAGAATTCAAAAATCTGGAACAAATCCTGGTGGAAACAAATTAAGCATTGCTGAAATTCAAGTTTACGACACTCAGAGAAATTTTGAGTTTGAGGTTCAAACAGATGTCGGAGTAGTTTTAGATGCGAGAGGAATGTCAGGAGGTAACTATTCAAATGTCAGGTATAAAACTAGAGGACCCATTACCACTGTAACAGGTTTACCGTCTGGTAGCTATAGAGTGAATCTCACAGATGCTGAAGTTTCTCTTTGTAGCAACCTATACCCCGAGATAGGTTCTTTTCAAATTCAATCAGATAATAGTGATGTACCTGTAATCGATGCAGTGGCGATGCAAGCAGCACATACCGCTAACACCTCATGTGCAACTCCAAACGGAGAGGCAGACGCAACTGAGTTTGTAAGAGGGGGTTATGGAAGCTTTAGCTATTCTTGGACTTATGCTGGAATTGAGGTAGACACAGACGCCATTTTGGATGGTGTGGAAGGTGGTAATTATGGTCTTACGGTGACAGATCGATTAACTGGGTGCGAAGTAAGTACCAGCATCACAATTGATGATGATGCTGCGATAGTAGCCGCAGTGGAAAGTAACTTACAGCACAATACCGTTTGCGATCCGAATGAAAATGACCCAGCAGCCCCTGATGCGAATGGTAGTGTTACCTTTAACCCAACGACCGATGGAAGCAGCTCTGGCGATTATAATTTCGAGCTTAAGACAGCCGCAGGATCTGTTACTACTACCAACGCAATAGGTTTAGATGGTATAAATGACTATATGAGTACCAATCTTAAACTTAGCAATATGGCAAATTTTACTATGGAGGGTTGGGTATATCCTTATGTAGGTGGCTCGAGAAAAGGGTTTTTTGGTAATAATAATACTATTGAATTTGGATTTAATGGGAGTACAACAATAGCCGCTTGGACGCAAAAAAAGGGAACTATCTCATGGAATTTTAATAATGCTACTTTCCCTTTAAGTGAGTGGCATCATGTTGCACTAGTTGGAACTCCGACTTCAACTAGGATGTATGTTGATGGAGTTCAAAGAGGCGCTAAAACTTTTGGAAATATCGGAAATTATGGAAACGCGGGTTCAAGTTTTAATTTCAATATAGGGGGAGCAGTATGGGATGCAGGTGGTAATCATGTCAAACAAAAATTTGATGATGTGCGAGTTTGGAATGTCGCTAAAACGCAAGTGGAGCTACAAGCTGCGATGAATATGGAGCTAGTAGGAAACGAAGCTGGATTAATTGGATATTGGAAATTTGATGAGGGAGCTGCGGGAGGTAATAACACGGGTTTACCTTCAAGCATTGAAGATAGTTCACCAAATGACAATACAGGTACTTTAGTCAACTCTGCAAAGAGCGGATCAAGTAGTAATTGGTTAGAAGGAAAAATACAGAGGAGCGTTGATCCAACCATTCCTGGCACAGGAGGAGATGAACAATACAGTGATGTAAGATATACCACCTCGGGACCAAGCACTACAGTTACAGGACTTCCTGAAGGAGATTATGTAATGACAGTGACCGATGCGGTTACCGGATGTACCGATGAATATAATTTTACTATCCTGAGTCAACCCAATGTAAATTTTACCAATTTTGATTTAATAACTTCCATTACAACGACTCCAGACACCCAGTGTAATGGAGATAATGGAAGCATTTCTTTAAATTTTGATGCCCTTAATGTTGCCCCAGTACTTGGATCCGGCAGTTACACAGTAAAATATTATGAAGGAAATACAGCAACCGCTCCTGCTGCTGGAGACACGAGTATGTCAGAAAACGGTATTGCCTTTGCCAATCTCTCCGGGAACGGAGATGGAGCAAGCGATGGGGTATATACAGTAATAGTGTTCGATGATGAAACAGGCTGTGCTACCATGCAAAGAACACTCACCATTGAATTTGAACCAGATAGGCCCAACTTCACTCCAGTAGCCAAAGGTGATGCCTCAAGTCCTACTCATGATAATTCAGTTTGTGATATTACGTTGACTGGAGGAACTTATAACGGGCAAATTACCATCAATCCAGATTTAATTGGTACGGAAGCGGATTATACTTATGAGTGGTTCAATGGGGCTGGAACCTCTACCCCTACCACCTACACTGCTAACAATAATGTATTATCTAATGCACCTGGGGGTACCTATACTTTGAAAATAACAAGTTTACTCAATGACTGTGATACCACCATCAATTTTACCCTTGAGAACGATTTTACTTCAATGACTCTTAATGGAACCGTATCAGATATGAGTGTTTGTGAGGGTAATGTCCTTTATCCAAATGGAGGCATAGATGTTGTCGTGGATGGTGGCTCTGGAAATTATACTTACAAATGGTTTTACGGATCAGGTGCTGATAATACAAAACAACTTAATGATGCAGCCACAATATTTGCTCAAAAAGGTACAGCGGGTGTTTCTGCTCAAAACGTATCAGGATCTACTACAGCAAACATCTCATTCATAAACGGAAATGGTAATCCCGGAACAATGCAATATACTCTGCAAGTATTAGATGTTGACCGGGGTTGTTATGAAACTGGGACCTATGCGGTGGGTGTAGAAGATCCAGGGCTTAGCGTTTCCGCAACGGTACTTGCTGATAATTTTTCTTGTGATGCGGCAAATCCAACAGGAAGTGTGGGTATTAGTTCAAGTTTAGGCGCTGTTACGCCCCAGTTTGAATGGTATATCGGTGTGGGAACGGGTGGAGGCCAAGTAGGTGCAACAGCAATAGTTGAAGATTTAGCTGATGGCATATATACAGTTAAATATATTGATGGATCAACTAACTGCTTTGTTACTGATCAGGTAACTATCGGAGACTATACCCCAACGGTATCTGCGAGCAGCACTAGTAATACCGCTCAAACCCAATGTAATCCAGCCAATGGCACAGCTACGGTGGTTCCAGCAATTAGTTTTATCAATAATGCTAATAGTGCCACGGAAAATCCCGACGATGGTTGGACTACTGGAGACTACACATATCAGTGGTATTTAGGACTTGATTTATCTACCCCCCTAGTCAATGGTGTAGACCCTGGCAATGGCAGCACACCCGCAAATGTGACTTTAGCTACAGCAACAGGGCTAGCAGAGGATAACTATACAGTAGAAATTACTGAAACAAACAGTGGATGTAGTCAGCAAGTACTGGTCACCGTAGCAGATGGCATTTCAGCTGGAGCTCCTGATATCGCATTTCAAGTAGAAGATTTACCTGCATCGTGTGTAGCTGTTGGAGAATTTTCAACGAGGTTGGCATCTAACCCAACTGGCAATACTTTTGCTTTTGAATTTTATGAGGGTGCCCAAGATCATACTTTAGATGCGGTGGGAACAGGACTCACCACAGGGGACCAGCTGGTAGGAAATCCTGGTCAAGCCATCACAGTAGTTGCTAATAACATTGCAGCCATAAACGGAACATGGTCTGACAACTCCATTGCCGATGTTATGTCTAAACCTTATACTATCGTGGTTACAGATCAAACGACGGGATGTAGATATCAAGAGTATTTTAGCTTGGGCTATGCCGGTCAACAAACTACTACAACTTTGACTGTGGAAAATGTTGATGAATGCCCAGACAACGGAGTAGCAAGAGTAGGATTAGCAGATTATGTAGATAGTACCAGTGTAGCATCTATTGCCTCCACCTCTGGTTTTAATGCTAATCAATTTGATGATATTAGTCAGTACATCCTTTACCTCTACTCAGGTACTGGTGTACCAGCAGATCAAGAAGCTCCTTATGTGGTAGATGGTCTTACCTTCCCTTTCTTGTATGATGGATCCACTGGAATCGTAAGTGATGGTGATGGAAATGTCCTTGGAGGTCTTCAAGCAGGTCCTGGAGTAAGGCTCAACGCGGGAGAATCTGCAGAGTTTCGAGGATTACCTGCCGGCGATTATATCGCTATTGCAAGGGAAAAATTGAACGTAGCATGGCAAGTGGGAGTCACTGATAGATGCTGGTCCGCAGTATCTTTTGACAAGGAATTAATTGATCTCGCCTATGCGCCGATCCTAAATGCAGCACCTGTGATCACTTCAAACACAAATTGCGATGTAACTCTAGCAGATGGTGGTAACGGACAATTATCCATTACCGTAAAAGAAAATCCCGCTGAAAATCTAAATGATGCTGCAGACCAGCAGCCAGCCGGTTACATATTTACATGGAAAAACGCCAGTGATGTTACGGTGAAAACAGAAACAAAAAAAACAGAAATAGCTACCTCTACCACTGATGCCAATTTAGTGCCTGGCACCTATACAGTTACAATCGAAAGAGCATTGCAGGTTTACAATATGACTTATGTAGGTGTTTCTGGAACCTTCATAGCCGGTGAAAAAGTAAATATCACTGCAGGTGGCGCAGGAAGTGGCTATATCCAAAATATCCTCAGTGGAACAAATTTTTTATTTTATCCCACTTCAGGAACATTTAATGGGGGTGTAACCTTTGAAGGAGTAACTTCAGGGGCAGTAGGAACACAAGCGGCTGGTCCTCCTGCATTAGGACCTTTCAGTGGAAATGGCTGTGAACTTGTAGAAACCATCATTCTTGATGATGATCCAGAGCTGCATGTAGTCAATCAAGCCACAATAGTTGACTATAATAATTGTGATGCACTTCCAGCAAGTACCATTACGATCAACGATAATGATGTCTTGGCCGACGGCGTAGGACAAAATGCTGCAGATTACACTTATCAATGGTTTAAGGCTGGAACTACACCAGGTGATGTAATAGCTGGTCAAACAGGATCAGTAATTGATCTCTCAGCACTGGCTACTGCAGATCCTAGCTTTATTATTGCTGATAGATATTATGTAATAGCTACTAATAGCTCTAATGGATGTATTACTCCAAGTTTTGAAGTCGACGTCATTGATAACACTTCTTCACCAGTGGTAAGCATTTCAAGTTCTACACCCGACACATCATGTAAGCCAGGCAATCAAGGAGATGGAACGGTCACCTTCACTATATCTACTCCTCAATTGAACAGTGACTACACCTACCAATGGTATCCGGGAGTAGATACTTCAGGTACAGCACTTACCGATGGAGGAACAATATCTGGGTCTTCAGGCACAATCAACGGTCCTTTAAATGGTAGCTATTCAGCTACTATTTCAGGATTGAATACAGGATCATACACCGTCCATGTTGTTGATGCTGCTGACCCTAATCACACGTGTTCCACTATATCGACAGTATTCATTAACGAAGATATCACCAGACCAACCCTTGTGGCTAGTAACGTGATTATTCAAGATAATCAAAATTGTTCCGATCCCAATGGTTATTTTGAAATCACATCGGTGAGTGAAAGAGGTGCTCCCAATAGAGTTTTGTCAGCCTATAGCTATACCTGGTTTGAAAGTGATGGCACAACTCCTATTAATGGTGTATTATCAAATGTGGGAGCAGGAACGAATAATCGTGTTGATGGACTCATTGGTGGTACTTATTATGTAGAAATTACAAATACTGCATCCGAGTGTAAAGATGCTGTAGAATTCATGATTGAAGATAATAGTGTCAATCCTATTATCAACTTAATCTCCAGCACTGACGATACTTACTGCAGCAACGCAGGATTCATTGGTGATGGTAGCATTACCGTTGCCATTACCGACGATGGAGGTGCCGCAACATTGAGTGATTTTTCTGTAGAATGGTACCGAGGCAGACTTAATCAAAGAACCGCAAACGCAACTGATTCAATTGAATTTCTATATGATGATGCTGGTACAACTCCAGCTACAGGAATTGCATTTGGAGTTCCTTATGACTTTTCTTCTACGCGCGGTGATGCTGCCATAGGTGCTAATATATTAACTCTCACAGGGCTCTCAGAAGGTGACTATACAATTTACGTCAGGAAGAATAACGGAGCAAATGATGCCACAGGAGATAATTATGACTGTGAAACAATTGTTACCTACTCAGTAGGTAAGAATTCACCATTCCTAAGTGTCAAACATCCAGCAACCCCAGGTGATCTTACTAGCTATACTTTAGTAGATAATTTGAATTGTAATCCTTTGACTGGATCTTTAACAGTATTCGAAGTTCTTGTAGATGGCGTTAATGTAAACCTTAATAATGCAAGTCCTTATACAATTAATTGGTTAGAAATAGGAACTGGTACCATTGCAACCTCTGATGCGGGAGTATCTATTGCAAACGATCAATTGACAGCTTTAGATTCTGGGACCTACAAGTTCAACATAGCAAACAATAATACTAAATGTATCACGGATACGATTTCTGTTTTTGTAGATTCAGAAGTAGTCCTGCCTTTTTTGTCAGTTGAGGCAATTAAAGAGGATATTGTCTGTGATGATGCTACCTATGATCCTACTGGAGAAGCACACGCCAGTGTTCTTTTAAGGGCTGGAATTTTACCAGCAACCAATTTTTCATTTACGTGGTATACTGATCAGGCCGGTACAACTCTTCTGACTGAACCCGCAGGAAAAACCTATTTTTATGATTCATTGGGTAATGTGGTAAATAATGGAGATCCCGGAGCCAAAGTAATAAAAAATGTTCCGGAAGGAATCTACTATGTACGAGCCACAGATATTGTCACACCTAACTTTGGCTGTGTCAGCACTCCAATGCAATCGGTCATCATACAACAATTTGAGAGTACAATATTCTTTGGAAGTACTCCCAACACGGATTTCATTGTTCAAAATTCTAATGATTGTGATCCTTCGAATGGATCTTTTGAAATATTAAGGGTCAGTGAAACACGTCCTATGGGTGAAGCAGATTTTGTGAGTACAACCATGACTGATTATAGATTTGACTGGTACGAAAGTATTTATGATGAAGCAGATACCGTAAATCCAAGCTTATCACCATTGGGGACATTTACCACCACTGCAAGATTTCCATCTGGGGCTACAGCAAATTCAGGTACTGATGGAGGACATAAAGCCATCAATTTACCCGTAGGCAGATATTTCATAAAAGCCACTAACATTTCAACCACAGGATGTGGTCAATCCGATACGACGATGATGCGATTTATAATAACAGAGGAAACCGATGATCCCACAGTTCAATTTGATTCTACAACAAATACCATTGATTGCCTAAGACCTTGGAACGATGGAGATGGTACCGCTTCCATTAATCTTCCTGAAGATGAAAGTAGGTACTCTATTAATTGGTTTCGCGGAGATACTGTTGGGGTAATTTATGACTCTACTTGGCTTTTTGGCTCTGATGTCGCTCCAGTAAATTGGAGATATGACAGGGATGTCTATGAATATGATTCGACAATAAGAAATACAAGACTTAGAGATTTAACGGCAATTTCAGATACAATAAGTGATTTAGGAGATACAATAATTGGAACGGCAGCTCCTAACGCCGGTTCTTATACCTCTTTGGTAGGTTTATCAGAAGGATATTACTCAGTTTTAATTACCGATAAAGTCAGTCCCGGAAAAGGTTGCTACAACACTTTGACACTTCAAATTCTTAATAGCGAAGTAATCCCTTTTATCAATGTCCCAGAAGCTCAGATAACGGATAATATGAGATGCGACGAGCAAGGCACTGGAGCTATAATAATTAATAGTGCAGACATTACACTAACCACAGGAAGTAGTAACGTGGATGACTTTAATTGGCTCTTAACTTATGACGATGGTGATAGTACCACAATCGGAATAGATACCATTCCAGTAGTGACGATTGGAGTGGGAGCAGCTTCACAAATTAATATTGACAGCCTTAATGCGGGAAGCTACACCTTTAGAGCATCATCTAAGATAACCTACTGTGAATCTGACTATACCATTGACATATTGGGTCGTGGTGTAGCCCCAGTAATAAATGATTACACCATGTCACCCGATGCAGATTGTGCTGGCGTCTTACGTTTAGGAATCATTGAAATTTTAAGAATTGACAGTATTGGACCTATCACGCCCAATTATACCTTTCAATGGTATGTGGGCACTGATACTTCAGGTGCAACAGTAGATATAGCCTTTGGAGTAGATGGTACAACAAGTGTGCTCTCTAGTGTACCAGCTGGAAATTATACGGTTAAAGTAATAAATACAGCGAATGGTAATTGTACCTCTACACATACAATGACAATCGAGAATGAACCGATATACCCGATCGTCGAGAATATCTTCGTAAACAACAGTAACATATGCCCTCAAGTAGGTTATGCGCCAGGGAATGGATTTTTTGAATTGGGCTCTGTACGTTTCGATGGTGCGTCTATAACCGACTCAGCCACTCTAGCCAATGACTTTACACTGGAGTATACCATGCTTGATTATGATACCCTAACGCCGTTAAAAATAGATAGCCTTGGCCCGGGGACATACTCATTGTATGTGAGGAGTAATGCTTCGCAATGTAGATCCGAAGAAGTAACTACATTCATTATTGAGAATACTAAAGTTGATCCAATAATTATATTCAACCAAATCCAAGCAGACTCTACTTGCACTAGGGTATCTACCTTACCAAATGGTGAGCTAGTAGCAACAGCAGATGGCTCCTCAGGTCCAGGATTTAGCTTCCAATGGTCTTTATCAGGTTTAAATCTTGGAAGCAACGATACCTTATCTAACCTTTATGCAGATACCTACGAATTGACAGTCACTGATTCAATCACAAAATGTAGTACTATAAGTACATATCCATTAACTAATGTTCCATTCGAATTTAATATTATTGATTATAGCACGACCGATCCCGACTTCTGTGATCCCACAAATGGCATAATTGAAGTAGGAGACGTTGACCGCATAAGTAATAGAATAGGTGCCGCTCCTCTCACATATCAGTTTTATGAGGGAGAACCAAATAATGGTGGAATTATTCTTCAAGATAGTACGATTAATACCTATACTCAGGGTAGATCAAATACAACCTATTTTTTCCAGGCAACAACTCCTGATTATGGATGTAATACAGAACTAATTGAAATATTCCTTTCCGACTCTTCTTTAGTATTCCCTGAAATTAACCTCGCTCTTAATAACAAAGGAGAATTGAATTCTTGGAATCAGTACTCGTGTGATCCAGTAAGACCAACGGGTCGACTTTCTGTTTCAGTTGATAGTGTCAATGAAAATCCAAATTTTACTTATGTTTGGACTAAGAAAATCTCTTCAGGAAGTATTGAAATAAATCAAGTTCTCGCCACAACCTCTTCCATAGCAGATAGCATTACTGCGGGCAAATATGAAATTGAAGTTACCAATATTACCACTCAATGTTCAGATATTGCGACCTATACTATTGGAGATGAAATTCAAAATCCACTTGTAGTTGGTACCTCTTCATCATCTAATATTAATTGTGTTAACCCTAACGGGCAAATGGCCGCATCGGTCCTTAATATCGGTGACAATCGTGCTTATAAAACGGCTCTCGATGGATATACATATTACTGGTTCGATGGTCTTATTACCGAAGCTACCCCTGATGTAAGTTTGGCCATGTACACTGGAATGACCGTAGATTCAGTAGCAGCAGGAATTTATACAGTTTATGCTGTAGACAACACAACAGATTGTTTCACGTCCGATCCCACAGCACCCTCATCTATAGTTGAAGTCGAAGATGAAAGTACGTTACCAGATCTTGAAGTAAATGTAGTCAATGACTTGACCATTTGTGATCCAAGAATGGCAGATGGATTTGTCGAAATCGTGGATAGTGAGGATCAAATTTTTATGTATTCGATAGCTTGGTATAGTGGCATAGATACCACACAAAGTGTTCCCTTCCAGTATGGCTCTTTTGCTGACTCGCTACTCGCTGGAGATTATTTAGCAATGGTTACCAATAATATAACTGGATGTGTGCAGTTCGAAACCTTTAGCATACTAGATTTAACAGAGAGAGTTCCTGCACCTAATGCCGTGATTATATCTGATAGAACTCATTGTGAATATCCCAATGGACATGCTTCAGCCAGTATATTGGGTGAAACAGAAATCTATGAGTTTACATGGCACTTAGAAGCAGATCCTCGCACAGTTTCATTTACCGGAAATGAAATAGATGAACTCGATACAGCGACTTATAGGGTAGTAGCACAAAATTTAATTACTACCTGTTATTCAGAACCAACTAAAGTTATTATTAATAATGGTATCTCTGATCCTGCCTACAGAGTAGAGGTGACCAATTCATTATGCGAGAGAACTGAAGATAAGTCTACTAACCAATTCACAGGAGGCGCTTCTATTGTATTTGAGGAGTACCATACCCTTGATTCAATTTCTTGGATAAATGAACAAGGAGAAGAAATAAATTTTGGAGATCCTAAGGCATTTGTACTCGGTAATGCTGCTCCTGGAAACTATACGGTTTATTTTAAGCCAGAAAATGGTTGCTTATATGAGTCTGAATTTACAATTGATGCCAGCATTACCATCTATAATGGTTTATCAGCCAATGACGACGGTAACAATGACTTCTTCCTTATTGATTGTGCTGACCTTTTTGAAAATAATAATGTCAAAATTTTCAATGTTGAGGGTGCCTTAGTCTATGAAGTGGATGGTTATGATAACCTCAACATTCGATTTGAGGGTTATGGAAATATAGGTAACAATACAGATGAATTACCTGTAGGTTCTTACTATTATATCGTTGATAAAGGTGATGGGAGTAGAATTTCTGATGGATTTTTAGAATTAGTTAGGTAGTTTTGTACGCTTTGGCAATGAAAAAAATAGTTTTACATCTAATTTTGATGATATTTTGTTTGGTAACCCTCGCCCAACAAAGATCTACAACTACTACTTATCCTTACAATGGACTCCTAATTAATCCAGCCTATGCCGGGAGCCTCAACTTACTATCAGTAATTGCCGTACACAGAAAACAATGGATTAATGTTGAGGGAGCTCCTACCTATACAGCATTATCGGCTAATTCTTCCTTTGCCTCAAATAGAATAGGCTTCGGTGTTTTCGCCTCCAAGGCTTCTCAAAGTATTACTGATGATTATAGTTTATACGGCAGCTATGCCTACAAAATAAATACCAAAATCGGAATACTAGCTATGGGCTTGCAAGGAGGATTCAATCAAAGAACTACCGATTACGAAAAATTAAACTTATTGTCCACAGATCCATTAATGCAGGGTGCTCCCACACGGTTCTCGCCTAACTTCGGCACTGGTATTTATTTAGCTAACCCCGTTTATTACATCGGAGCTTCCGTTCCTTATATTTTAGAAAACATAATCTTGCAAAATTCTGAACTTACCAATTCTGATAATCTATCTATCGAAAAAAGACATTATTACCTCTCTGGAGGGTTTATATACTCAATCAATGATCATCTCAAAATCAGTCCTGGTTTTCTCTTGAAGGCACAGGAGGCCATCCCGCTATCTTGGAATGCCAATATCAACCTCATCGTGGATGAAATTGCTTACATAGGACTTAATTATCGAAATGTGGGAGATTTTGGAATTCTTGGACAACTCATTCTAAACGAAAATCTTAGAGTTGGTTATGCTTATGACATAAATACCTCTGATGTCAGAATTAACGCTTCAGGTTCTCATGAGATTTTTATCAACTATAGAATAAAACTTAAAAATTATAAGAAGGATCCCCAATGTCCTGTTTATTTTTAACTTCGAACTTTAATAATATCGAAAAGTAAAGTATTAATTAACGACAGCAATAAGCTAAATAGGAGAGCCCAACCAAAACTTTCAATAATAAGTCCGCCGGCTAGCCCAGCAGCAATCCATATAATTAATGTATTAATTACCAAAAGGAAAAGACCCAAAGTAAGTAGCGTTAAAGGTATTGTAAGAATAATCAATAATGGCTTAATTGTATAGTTTAGGATTGATAATAACAAAGAAAACAATGCTGCTGACCAAAACCCTTTTACATAAACACCCTCCAATAAATAAGCAGATAACATTACTCCAACAGATGATAATAAAATTCTCGATAAAAATTTCATATTTTATCTAATGAGTCGTCTTGAAACCAACCTGCATATTTTTGATAATTACCGGCAATGCGCATCATCATTTCTTTATTTTCATCCGCTACATTTTTTATATATTTTGCAGGCACGCCTGCATAAATGGTCTGAGATTCAACTACAGTACCGGCCAGCACAACTGCGCCCGCAGCTATCATCGCTCCTGCTTTAATGAGAGCCCCATCCAAAATAATTGATCCTATACCAATCAAAACATTATCTTCAATAGTGCAACCGTGAATAACTGCATTGTGTCCTATTGATACATTATGACCTATCATGGTAGCCGCAGTTTTATAAGTTCCATGTATGGTCGCATTATCTTGAATATTTGTATTATCTCCTATTTTTATGGTATTCACATCTCCACGCAATACTGCTCCATACCATACAGTACACCCATTTCCTAAAATTACTTCCCCCAAGATTGCTGCATTATCTGCAAACCAACATTTTTCTCCATAAATAGGTGAAAATCCCCTTACTTTTTTTATTATCGCCATTCAAATATTAGTTTGTTTGCCTTCTCAACTAAGATAGAATAAAATGCGCTACTTCTGGTACTTTAATGTTTTATTGATACTATACTTTTCGTGTCAAAAGAAACCAGTCGCTACCATTCCTAAGGTTGAAACTCCTGAATTCATTTTAATAGATAGTATCCAATCTATTTTAACTTGGGTCTTAGGTGATACAAAACCCATTTGGGACGGGACAATGCCTGTCAAAGGGCAACTACAATTGAAGGGAGATACTCTGATCGGATTAAATCTTATCCTATTAATACAAGAACTTCAAATTCAAACAAAAATTTCTACTCAGGAAAAGGTTATATTAAAGCAAAGTTGGCTAGATGAGACTGGCTTTAATATTGATAGCATTCCCGAAATAAAATTGATCATCCCTTTTGAGACTCAAACTCCTGAAGATAGTCTTGATCAACAAAAAAAAAATCTCTTATTTAAACCCTTCCCTGCTAAAATCTTGTTAGGAAAGGATCCCCGTGATATTATAATAGAATCAAGTCTACTAAACACAAACAAACAAGAACTTTCAATTCGTTTCAAATTGGACAACAAAAATTGGAGCTATTTTAAAATGATAGATAACAATTCTTCAGAAAAATATATAGATGTAAGAATTTTCCTCATCTTGAAAAAATAAAATATCTTAAAGTACATGACATTATGACATGATTATGAATCGAATAACTATCTTTGTTAAAAATTAATGGTACCCTCTTAAATGACGAATTTGATCACAGACATAGACATTGTTGATACCACCCAAAAACAAAATGATGCCACATGTGAGGTAAAAATTACCCAAAATAGTGGACTTTCGGGTAGAAAACTGTATATCGAATCTTATGGATGTCAAATGAATTTCTCTGATAGCGAGATTGTCAGCTCAATACTGCAAAAAGATGGATTCAATACTACCGATGACATTGAACAAGCAGATTTAATACTACTTAATACTTGTTCAATAAGAGAAAAAGCAGAACTGACAATAAGAAAAAGGCTTACTACATTTAATGAAATTAAAAAAAATAAGCCTGAAATGACCATCGGTATATTGGGTTGCATGGCAGAGCGTTTGAAATCACAATTGCTAGATGAAGAAAAAATAGTAGACTTAGTAGTTGGACCTGATGCCTACCGAGATCTACCAAACCTTGTGAAAATAGCTGAAGAGGGTGAAAAAGGAGTCAATACCTTTCTATCACGAGAAGAAACCTATGCCGATATATCACCTGTTAGGTTAAATTCAAATGGAGTGACTGCTTTTATTTCCATAATGAGAGGTTGTGATAATATGTGCTCCTTCTGTGTAGTTCCGTTTACAAGAGGTCGAGAAAGAAGTAGAGACCCCCACTCAATAGTCTCAGAGGCACAGAACCTATTTGATCAAGGTTATAGAGAAGTCACGCTTCTTGGACAAAATGTTGACTCATACAAATGGTCTTCACAGGAGAACAACAAGGCTCGACTCAATAAGCTAACAAATTCTGAAGTCATTAATTTTGCGAATTTATTAGAACTTGTGGCACAAATTAATCCTGATTTAAGGGTACGATTTTCAACCTCTCACCCCAAAGACATTACGAACGAAGTATTAGTGACGATGAAAGCTTATGAAAATATTTGTAAGTACATACACTTACCTGCGCAAAGTGGTAACAGTAGAATTTTAAAATTAATGAACAGAACATATTCACGCGAATGGTACATCAATAGAATAGATACCATCAGAGATATTTTAGGTCAGGAATGTGGAATAAGTTCAGATATGATCACCGGATTTTGTTCAGAAACCGAAGAAGAACATCGAGATACTTTAAGCCTGATGGATTATGTCAAATATGACTTTTCATATATGTTCTATTATTCAGAACGCCCAGGTACGCTTGCAGCAAAAAAATATGAAGATGACATTTCGTTAAAAGTCAAGAAAAAAAGGCTTCAAGAAATCATTGCAAAGCAAAGCCAAAACTCTCTTGAGCGTAACCAGCAGGATTTAGGAAAGGTCTTCAAAGTATTGATAGAAGGGTTTAGTAAAAGGTCACAAGAAGATTTGCAAGGTAGAACTAGTTCAAATAAAGTTGTAATTTTTAAAAATCAAGGATTTAAAAAAGGGACTTATATAAATGTGAAAATAAATAGTTGTACCTCGGCAACTCTCCTGGGCATAATTGTAAAATAAATTAAATTAAATGGATTACCGAGAAGAAGCTGAAGTACAAAACATCAAGCAGCGATTTGGAATCATAGGGATTTCGGCTAAGATCAACAATGCCATTCGAACCGCTATTCAAGTAGCTCCGACTGATATGAGTGTACTCATTAGTGGTGAAAGCGGTGTGGGTAAAGAATCATTTTCTAAGATAATTCACAGTCTTTCCCGTAGAAAACATGGCCAGTTCATTGCGGTGAACTGTGGAGCTATCCCAGAAGGTACCATTGACTCAGAACTTTTTGGACACGAAAAAGGAGCATTCACAGGTGCTGTTGATAACAGAAAAGGTTACTTCGAAAGTACCAACGGAGGAACTATATTTTTGGATGAAATCGGTGAGATGCCTCTAGGCACACAGGCCCGTTTGTTAAGAGTACTTGAAAATGGTGAATTTATTAAAGTAGGATCAAGCAAGGTACTCAAGACAGAAGTCCGAGTCATAGCAGCCTCAAATGTTAATCTAGAAAATGCAGTAGCCCAAAATAAATTCAGAGAAGACCTTTATTATCGCCTCAATACTGTTCCCATTCTGGTTCCTGCACTAAGAGAAAGAGGAAAAGACATTTTACTCCTTTTTAGAAAATTTGCAGCTGATTTTTCGGAGAAATATCGCAACAAAGAAGCTTTGCTCGATCCAGACGCTCAAGAATTGATTGTCAAGCATCCTTTTCCAGGTAATATTAGACAATTGAAAAATTTAGCAGAACAAATGAGTGTTCTAGAGCTAGATCGACATATCAGTGCGGATAAATTAGCTGGATATCTACCCAAAATAAAACCAAATCTGCCCGCATTGATAGGCACCAAACATGAAAATTTAGATAATTTGTCGGAAAGAGATATTCTCTATAAAATCATGTTTGAGATGAAGCGAGATGTTTCCGAGATGAAAAAACTCATTTTAAAAGTGCTGCAAGGAAAAACCAATCGGGAAGAACTTCTCGAAAGACATGAAAGTTTATTTGAAGATATACCTCAATTTTCACCCGATCAAAATAAATTACTGGAAGAAACTACGCCTAAAATCATTGATGCAAAGGAACAAAATATTGATTCTTATGAAGTAGTAACAGAAGATATTGCACTTGAATTTGAAAATGACGACTCACTATCTTTAGACAAAAAAGAACGAGAAATGATCTTAAAAGCCTTGAAAAAAAATAAAAATAAGAGAAAATATGCTGCTCAAGATCTGGGAATATCAGAACGAACTCTTTACCGAAAAATTAAAAACTATGAAATCGATAGTCTTTAATAGCTCCAGCTTATTTTTTCTTTTATTGACAAATTGTGGTATTTATTCATTCACAGGGGCGTCCATCTCTCCTGATGTTAAAACAATATCAATACAAACATTTTTCAATAATGCTCAATTGGGACCTGCCAATATGAGTATCCTATTTACCGAAGGACTCAAAGATTATTTTCAACAAAATACTAGTCTAACCATGGTAGATAATGAAGGGCACCTACAATTTGATGGCTATATAGACAATTACACATTAACACCTGTGGGGTCAGGATCTTCAGGTCGATCAGATCAAATAGACTATGCGCAGCTGACACGTATTACCATTGTAGTATATGCCACATATATCAACGTTATTGATGACACCTTTAATTATGAAAAAAAATTTAGTTTTTTTAAAGATTTTGATCAAGAAGAAGTTGATTTAAGTAGTCTTGAGGAAGAGTTTGTACAAGAGATTTTTGATCAAATAATTATTGATATGTTCAACGAATCGGTTGCAAATTGGTAATTTTTCTTAACTTTAGGCACTTTTAAATTTTTCTTAATCTTGCAGAAAACAAAATTTATCGAAAAACTCAAAAATACCACCGTTACCAAATTGGATAACGATTCAGACGAATTAGAAACTTTAGTTAAAGACTATCCTTATTTTCAGTCTGGAAGAGCCCTCCTTGCAAGGGAAAAATATGCCCATAATGCCATAAACATTGAAAAATATATTGTCGAAGCTGCGATTCACACTACTGACAGACGTTTGCTTAAGAAGTATATCGAACAAGAGATTCAAACCATTAATGAAGAAAATAACTTCATCTTAGAAGAAGATCCTATCAAAGAATTTCAGGAAAATCAAAGAGATGAAACTGTTGAGAAAAGACTAGACCTAGAAAAAAGCGAAGTTACTTCAGTAGAGGATCAAAGTGAGGAAGATAGACTCATAAAAGAAAAAATTGCAAAATATAGATCAGAGTTAGATGATTCCAAAGCAGATACACCGACGAATTCAATAATACCTTTAAAGGAAGAGACTTCCTCTCCCTTAGTTGAAGAGCCCCTTTTGAGAAAAGAAGAAAGTATTCTTGACCTAAACACTACTCCCTCACAGCTTACAAGTCAGAATGCTGATTCGAATGCATCGACATCTCGCATTGACCGTATAATTTCAGAAGTAAAACAAGATATGGAAGATTTGAAAGCTTCTAAGCTAAGATTTCAAGCAGTAATGAATAAAATAGATAAAGAAGAAGAAAATGAAAAAAGTTCTCCTAATCAAACGGTAAAGCCTAAGGGTAAAAAAATAAGCCCTTTACCAAAAAAAAAAAAAATAAATCAAAAAAAAGTAAGTGACACAACAACCAAAAAAGTAAGATCTGCACCCAAAGAAAAAAACACTAAATCCAAAGTAAATAAGACTAAAAAATCTCAAAAAAAACAACAAGATCAAAAAATAATCATTGACGAATTCATCGGCAGTAATCCAAAAATAAAACCAATAAAATCAGTAGACATAAAAAGCCCAACTGAAGATTTATCCGCAAAAAGCACTGAATTCAAACCCGATTCAAGTAGCGAATATCTAGCTAGTATTTATATTGAACAAAATAAAATAAACAAAGCAATTGCGATATACGAGAGCCTAAGTTTGAAATTCCCTGAAAAAAAATCTTACTTTGCAGAGCTGATCAAAAAATTAAAATCAAAATAAATGTATACACTTATCATTGGAGTCATCATTTTCTTATCCATTCTGCTTATATTAGTGGTTTTAGCACAGAACCCAAAAGGTGGAGGTTTGTCTAGCCAATTTGGGGGCGCAGGCGTTTCACAAGTCATGGGTGTAAAGAAAACAGGAGATTTATTAGAAAAACTCACATGGGGATTTTCAATTACCATATTATCGTTGACTTTATTGTCTAATCTGTTTATCGAAGAAAACCAAAACTTTATTGAAAGTCCTAATATTGATAATGTACAAGGTCAAGCACCTTTACCTAATTTACAGGAATCCATTGATCCAAATGCTTTAGCTCCGGAACTAAATGATCTCAATATAAATATAGATTCAGCCAACTAAATTTTTCTTAATTTTACTGACAATATGAACATTAAAAAAGGTAAATCTATCCTTACCTGACAAGTTTTCTTTTACTAACTGAAAAAATGTCATGATTTTACGTTGATTACGTCATTAAAAAAATTGGCATATTATATGCTCTGTAAATAACATCTTGTAAAATTTCTAGATAATTAAACGTTAAATAAAAATGTCAAAAGTAAATTTCATACCCAACGAAGATAGAATTCTCGTTGAATCAGCTGCTGCTGAAGAAAAAACGGCCTCAGGTATTATTATTCCTGATACTGCAAAAGAAAAACCTCAAGAAGGTACAGTTGTAGCCGTCGGTCAAGGTACGGACGAAAAGCCCGTGACATTGAAAGTGGGAGACCGCGTATTGTATGGTAAATATTCTGGAACAGAAATTACGATAGGCGGAATCGAATATCTAATTATGAAAAATTCCGACGTGTTTGGAACTATCTAATCAAAATAATTTTTTAAACAAATTTAAAAATATATAATCATGGCAAAAGATATCTTTTTTGACAGTGAAGCTCGAGATAAAATAAAAATAGGCGTTAACAAATTAGCAGACGCCGTTAAAGTAACTTTAGGACCTAAAGGAAGAAACGTCATCCTCGATAAAAAATTTGGTGCACCTAGCATTACAAAGGATGGTGTATCGGTGGCAAAGGAAATAGAACTCAGTGATGCAGTAGAAAATATGGGTGCACAATTGGTAAAAGAAGTCGCATCAAAAACTGCTGATAGTGCAGGTGATGGAACTACAACAGCTACTGTGCTTGCCCAAGCCATATATGGTCATGGTATCAAGAATGTTGCTGCTGGAGCAAATCCGATGGATTTAAGACGCGGTGTTGACAAAGCCGTTACATCAGTGATTGCTGACCTTAAAAAGCAATCTAAAACCATTGCTACAAGTGATGAAATTACGCAAGTAGCTTCTGTCTCAGCAAATAATGATCCTGCAGTCGGTAAAATGATCTCAGAAGCGATGGATAAAGTGGGTAAAGATGGTGTAATTACTGTTGAAGAAGCTAAGGGGACTGAAACTGAAGTAAAGACCGTAGAAGGTATGCAGTTTGACAGAGGCTATTTATCGCCTTATTTTGTTACAGATTCTGAAAAAATGGAGGCTTCTCTTGAAACACCTTATATCCTAATCTATGACAAAAAAATTTCCAATATGAAAGAGTTATTACCGGTATTGGAAGCAACTGCACAAACTGGTAAGCCATTGATGATTATTGCAGAAGATATTGATGGTGAAGCTCTCGCTACTTTAGTAGTCAATAAAATTCGGGGTTCACTAAAAGTAGCCGCAGTCAAAGCGCCCGGTTTTGGTGATAGAAGAAAGGCTATGTTGGAAGATATTGCTATTTTAACAGGTGGTACTCTAATTTCAGAAGAAAGAGGTTACAAACTTGAGAATGTAACAATCGACAGTCTTGGCACAGCAGACAAAATGATCATTGATAAAGACAACACAACCATTATCAATGGCTCTGGAAAAGCTAAAGATATCGAGGCAAGAGTTAATCAAATCAAGCAACAAATTGAAAATACAACATCTGATTACGATAAAGAAAAGCTTCAAGAACGACTTGCCAAACTTTCAGGCGGAGTTGCCATCCTGTACATAGGTGCAGCTACTGAAGTAGAAATGAAAGAAAAGAAAGATTTGGTAGACGATGCATTGCATGCCACAAGAGCGGCAGTTCAGGAAGGAATCGTTGCTGGCGGAGGAGTTGCTTTTATCAGGGCAATTAAAGCGATCAGTAATTTAAACTTGGACAATGAAGATCAAAATACGGGAGTGGCAATTATTAAAGCTGCCATAGAAGCCCCTTTGAGAACGATAGTTGCTAATGCTGGTGGAGAATCCTCAGTAGTTGTTAATGCAGTAGGTGCTGGTAAAGGTGATTATGGTTATAATGCCTCTAGTGACGTGTATGAAAATATGTTCAAAGCCGGTATTATTGACCCCACCAAGGTTACAAGGTTAGCCTTGGAAAATGCAGCTTCAATTTCTGGTTTATTATTGACCACAGAGGCTATCGTAGCCGATCAACCTGAAGCCGAAGGCACAGGAGGTGGCGGTGCTATGCCTGGTGGAATGCCCGGTGGAATGCCCGGTGGAATGCCAGGAATGATGTAATTTTAAACTTTTTAAAATACCCTTACGCAAAACGTAAGGGTATTTTTTTACCCTTTTGTTTCAAAGAATCCTTTAATGTCATAACTCAACCAGTAGACAACTTTAGAACATTTAACATGCGCTTGAATTCATATTGCAGACTTGCGTGAATTTCAATTGCTTCTCCCTCCCATTCGAAACCTAATGTTGATGCATGAAGTAGCATTGTCATCATATCAAATTTTTCTTTAAAAATTTTATTCTGCTTATTACACCCGTAGGGTCGATCTGCGATAATAGGGTGCATTATATGAGCCATATGCTTTCTGATTTGATGCATCCTACCTGTATACGGAAATAATCGGACTAGAGAATACCTACTGGTAGGATGACAGGCAGAAGGATAATTCAATTCTGTTTTCGACACAGTTTGATAATAAGTGATGGCCTCTTGAATTTTACCAGATTCATTTTTTAAAGGATAATCTATAATACCTTTGATATTAGTTAAACCTCTTACAATGGCTAAATATGATTTCAGCACCGTACGAGACTGAAATTGATTTGATATTAAGGTTAATGCCCTTCTTGACTTCCCAAAAAGCAAAACGCCTCCTGTTTTTCGATCCAACCTATGGGTAGGATGTACAGGATATCCTAATTGATCTCGCAATAGCTGAAGTGCACATTCTTGGACATCTTTAGCTATAGAAGTTCTGTGAACCAAAAGGTTATGAGGCTTATTGATCGCAATAAAGTCTTTATTATTATAAACGATTTGCAACACAGCTTGAAAAAAAATATTAATCGAAAAGAAATTAAATACAATATCATCATTTGAAACTATATAGTTCTTAAATCATTTAAAAAATTCCTTTTTTTATGAAATATTTATTGATGACATAAAATATTTGTCATTATTAAAAAGTTAAGATTCGTTAACAACCTTACATATTGAATGTGAACTTGTATTTTTACATTGTGAAATCATTGATCTTTATTTTTAGTCTACTCCTTTTAAGGAATGCATCGGGTCAAGAACTCCAAGGTATAGTGTTGAATGAAAATCAATCACCCATGCCTTATGTATATATAGTTAATCTCACGCAACAAGTAGGTTCTTTATCGGCAGATAATGGCGTTTTCATGATTAAAGCTTCTCCAAATGATACAATAAGGATGACCTTCATAGGCTATAAGCCCCTCGAAATTATTATAGATAAAAATATCATTCTTAAGCAAATAACCAGTACTATGGCTCCCCTAGATATTATTCTGAGCTCTGTTTGGGTTTTTTCTAATACCGATTACCGCATTCCCAAAAGATACAAAGGGATTCCTATGAAAATCCCAGGTATCGCTGAGCCAGGCACAGAGCCTACCCCTCAAGTATCCTTCTCACCTATGATGAGTGAGAATTATGCTCCAGGCGTCGTCATTAGTGGTGCCCTCAGCTATTTTACTAAGGAAAATATTGAAAAGCGAAAAGCCATAGAGGCAAAGATTCAAACTGAAAAATTCATTACTTATGCCAAATTGATAGAGCTTGAAACCATACGCAGTGAACTTAAAAATAAATTTAATTTATCCAATTCAGAATTAGACCGACTCCTGATCGTCATGAACCTCAATAAGCCTCAAATACAAGAATTAAGAGGGAAAAAAAGTATTATGTCAGAAGTCACTGCCTTCCTAAGCTCTAGAACACAAAGCTCAGTAAATTATGAATATTGATTTATAAGTAATTGGTCAATATAATTATTCATGAAATAATAAAACTCTAATTAAAACCTGCATAATAAAGGATACAGTCTTGTAAAGATGAATGTTTTGATATATTATATTTCACATAACTCCATCCCTTGAATTTGAATTAATAGCTAAATCATGAGGACAAAACCTATTTACAAATCATACATTTGATCCCAATGATCTTGAAATATTAAATTTTGACAATCTGAATGAATTTGAATTTTCATTACCTTAAGAGAATTAATATGATATCATTGACTAAAAAACATTTGTTGAAAATAAAATTATTAACGGAAAGTTTATATTGCTCAAAAAGTATTTTTGAACTTTACATTGATACTCTAAGGTTAAATGGAAGATGTTGTAGATACAGCAAATACAAAAAAAAATAGGATAGAGAATGCCACATTCTAATTACTGAAAATAAGTCGAATTTATAGAATATTATTTTTTGTAAAATTTAAAGATCCAGACATTGTTGATTGCAAATAGTTTATCCAATGTAATATATTTTATTTCTTTAGTTTCTTAAATCAAGATAACTATTCAGTGCATTGTTCACCTTACAATCTTTAATCTCAATCATATAATACACTAAGATCACCATCCTTCCCATTTTGCACGATTTTTGCCTGTAATGAAATCTAACGTTGGATTGAAAAGGTATAACTGTTTAAAAACGAGAAAATTAATTATTTATCTTTCATTATAAAAAATATATAAGATTTAATTGTATGATTTTTAATTTTCAAAGTTGTGAAGTATTCCAAGTAATTTTGTATTTTTTTGTTTTGAATTTCTTTATTCCATTTTTCCTATTTATTTCATCTAACTCAGAATAGAAGTCCGTATTTTCGTAAATATAAAATTATGTATTAACCCTTTTTGTGGAATCTTATAAATTTTGCAAATAAAAAGTTTAAAAATTTTCAATTGATGTCAGTAAAAGCCGAAATAATTTCTATTGGGGATGAGCTCCTTTATGGTCAAACTCTTGATACCAATGCACATTGGATGAGCAATAAATTAGATGAGAATAACATTAAAGTTTTTCAAAGAACAACCATTGGTGATGATGAGCAGCAAATTTTAAATGCATTAAAAGTAGCAGAGAATAGAGTTGATGTAGTATTGATTACAGGAGGTCTTGGCCCCACCAAAGATGATCTAACTAAACCTCTTTTGGCTAAATATTTCGGAGTGGAAATGGTACATAACGAAGAAGTTATAAACGATATCACCCTACTCTTCACTAAGGCAAATAGAGAAGTAACCGCCCTCAACGCTAAACAAGCTGAGTTACCTGCTAACTGTGAGAAAATCACCAATCCTGTGGGTACAGCCCCAGGTATGTGGTTCCACGTAAACAATACCGTTTTTGTGGCTATGCCAGGAGTACCTTATGAAATGAAAAGTATCATGACCCAGGGTATTCTCCCTAAACTTCATAAAATGTTTAGTAAAGGGGTACTACATCATCATATCATAAAAACCATCGGAATCACTGAATCAAGTTTATCTGATTTAATTGAAGACTGGGAATTGAACTTACCTCAACATATAAAATTAGCCTATCTGCCAACGAAAGGACAAGTCAAGCTGAGACTGACTGGATCAGGTGATGACCTCAATACCCTTGAGCAAGAAATTGCAGTGCTACAGAAGGCAATTATGCCCAAAATTGAAAAGTATGTGTATGGATTTGGGACAGATCAACTTGAAGGGATCATTGGTCAATTACTGAATAAAAACAACCTTACCTTAGCTACCGCAGAAAGCTGTACTGGTGGCTATTTAGCGCATATGATCACCAGTGTATCGGGTAGTTCAAAGTATTTTAAAGGGAGTATAATTGCTTATTCGAATAATATCAAAACAGCGCATTTAGGTGTAAGTACAGAAGATCTTCGAAAACATGGCGCGGTTAGCGAAAAGGTTGCTAAAGCTATGGCAGAAGGTGTAAGAAGAGAACTCAATACCGATATTGGCATCGCAACAACAGGTATCGCGGGACCAGATGGCGGTACAATAGAAAAACCGGTAGGGACAGTTTGGATTGCCTACTCAGACCAATATAAAACCTTCTCAAAAAAATTTAACTTTTCACGAAATCGCACCTTTGTTATCCATTGGTCTGCCTTGGCAGCATTAAATATGATCCGACTAAATGTTGGAGTAAAATAGCAAAATTCTTTATATTTGTATGATTTTAATTAATTTCCTAAAATATGGCTTCTATTGAAATGACGTTGCCCAAAATGGGTGAAAGTGTAATGGAAGGTACTATTTTATCATGGTTAAAGAGCGTTGGTGACTCTATAGAAGAAGATGAATCTGTTCTCGAAGTTGCCACTGACAAAGTAGATACAGAAATCCCCTCTACCCATGCAGGTATTCTCAAAAAAATACTAGCAGAAGAGGGAGATATAATTCAAGTAGGCAAGCCTATAGCCATCATTGAAACATTGGGTGATAGAGAAGAGCCCCTCAATATCCAACCCATTGAAATAGCCGCGTCAGAGAAGCAAAAAGGTATTATTGACATTGGTCAGACCATGAATGAGGTAAGTCATGACACCTCCGCGACAAGTTCCCATCAACGTCGATTCTATTCTCCATTAATACGTAATATCGCAAAGCAAGAGCAAATAGATCTTAGCGAATTTCAAAATATAGCTGGATCAGGTAAGGAAGGCCGACTAAATAAGCAAGATGTATTGAATTACTTAAATTCAAGAAAATCGCAATCAAATCCCATTGTTAATGGAATACAAAAAAGGTCAACAAATGAAATGCCTCTGAACAAATCAGGTCAAAATGAAATAATAGTAATGGATCGGATGCGAAAAATAATCTCTTCTCGCATGATTGAATCTAAATCGATCTCTGCACATGTGACTTCTTTTGTTGAGGCTGACATGAGCACCATAGTATCGTGGAGAAATAAATTAAAGGAAAAATTCAAGACATCATCGGGCCAGTCGTTGACTTTTACTCCAATTATTATTGAGGCAGTCGTAAAAGCCATTAAAGATCATCCCATGATCAATATCCAAGTTCAAGGGGATAAAATTATTAAAAAAAGTAATATTAATATAGGACTAGCCGTAGCACTTCCCTCAGGAAACCTAATTGTACCTGTTATCAAGAATTCAGGACTACTTGATCTTAAATCCTTGGTGGTCGCAGTGAATGATTTAGCTCATAGAGCAAGAACTAATGCGCTCAATCCAGATGAATTAAAAGATGGTACATTTACCGTTTCTAACGTGGGCTCATTTGGAAACGTCATGGGGACACCCATTATCGTACAACCTCAGGTTGCCATTATGGCCATAGGCGCCATACAAAAAAAACCTGCTGTAATCGAAACTCCGGAAGGTGATTTTATAGGAATACGTCACAAAATGTTTTTATCCCATACCTATGACCACAGGGTCGTCGATGGTTCATTAGGTGGCCGCTTTGTAAGAAGTGTCGCTGACTATCTTGAAAAATTTGATCCCAATAGGCCTATTTAAGCCATATTCATTGATAATCACTGGTTGTAATCTACCCAATGTGTGTAAATTTACAAGAATGTATACCATTTTTTGAGAATAAGAATATTTGGACAATATACAATAGATGGCCTCCCCCTTTTATTTGTAAAAATAAAACCCACCTATCTTTGATCTAATGTACAAATTGATTTGGTTTTGCATATTCTTTCTAGCGTCATGCTTCATTAAAGCGCAAGACACATTAAACATATATACCAAAGAATTAAGGTTAACTATTGACAACGATGTCTTCACCGACTTTGACAGAGACCAGTACTATAGCTCTGGTCTTTATCTTGACTACCGGTGGTTCAGTAAAAAAAGAGTCAATAAAAATAAAATCATTCATTCTATCTCCTTTCATCAACGTATTTATACCCCTCGGAGAGTATCTTGGAATGACCCTGGAGACTTTGACCGACCTTATGCGGGACTCCTAGGATTGAGTTTCAATAAAGAATTTTATTTCAAAAAGAAAGATTACTTAAAAACAAGTTTTGAACTTGGTTTAATCGGACCAAATACGCAGACCGATAACTTTCAAATTACCTGGCATACAAAATTGAATATTCCCATACCTGCTGGTTGGGAATACCAAATCGCTAATAGTCCCATAATTAATTTTCATGCTATCTATGCCCGAAAACTGTTGGGCAATGAAACCTTAGATCTCTATTCCGAATCCCGTCTATCCATAGGTACCGTTTTCAATCAATTTTCCCACGAGGTGCTGATGAAATTTAGTTTATTGAAAAATTCGGCTTCATCGATATTCTTTGGAGGGCATTTAGGTAGCCCATTGCCATCAAAAAGTAATAAAAAAATCATAGAATTTTATTTTTTCTATGCTCCGGGATTAATCTATAATGCCTACAATGCTACTATTGAAGGAAACTTTGTTGGACCTCAAAGTCCTCATACTGAAATAGCTAAATCGTGGTTAATTCAAAATAGATTCGGATTTTCCTTGAGTTGGAAAAGATTTGACCTTCTCACTACTTATTATTTTAAAACCAAAGAAACACTTGATGCAGAGGCTCACCAATATGTAGGCATTACACTCAATAGTCGGTTCTAATGAAAAGAATACATCTTATCGTTTCTTTTATTTTAATTGCCGATGTATCGATAGGACAATCTTATAATATAGGACTTAATCCTCCCTCCATTCAATGGAAATTTATAGAAAATGATGCGGTAAAAATCATCTATCCCGAGGGTATATATGGCCAGGCCGCACGTATTGCTAATATCATTCAAAAACTGAGTGACAGCAGTTACTTCTCCCTAGGTCTTAAAAAAGAACAGATAAGTATAATTCTTCAAAATCAATCCATCACCCCCAATGCGTTTGTAGGTGTGGGTCCTTTTCGTTCAGAGTTCTATACCAATCCACCACAAAACAATTTTGGCGGAGCTATCGACTGGAATGACCTTTTGGCCATTCACGAATATCGACATGTTCAGCAATTACAGAACGCAAGAATCGGAATCGTAAAGACAGCCTATACAGTCTTTGGTGATTATTTTTGGAGTTCGCTGGCACATTTAATTTTACCTCCTTGGTTTTTTGAAGGAGATGCGGTTTTCACTGAGACCGTTTTAAGTAATGGAGGACGCGGCAGAATGCCTTATTTCGAAGGGGAGTATCGTGCCCTTTTACTGACTGGAACTTCCTTGAATTATGAAAAAAACAGTGCTGGATCCTATAAAAACCTAATTCCCAATATTTACAATATGGGTTATCATCTCACGGCATCTCTGAATCGAAATTACGGTGAGAACATCATGGGAGACCTTTTACAGGAGACTGTAAAATCAAGTTTTATTAACATCTATCCATTTAGTAAAAGCTTACAAAAACATACGGGCATGCGCACTCCTGAATATTATCAAACTTCCTTTTCCAAATTAAAAAAGGAATGGGAGCAAAAAGCAACTAAAATTGAACTTACAGAGTCTAAAAAAGTAAATAGCAAAATAAAAAAAACTTTTACCAGCTATACTCATCCCAATTATCTTGATACAAAAACCCTTATTGCGGAAAAAGCGGGTTTTAATGAAATTCCAACATTTTACCTTATCCAACCAGATGGATCAGAAAAGCGTATAACAAGCCCTGGATTTTATTCCCCATCTAACGCTAATATAAGTCTTGGTAAAGATTATCTTGTTTGGACCGAAAAAGCCTATGATTCCCGATGGAGAAATGTTGAATACAATAATGTAATCAAATTTGATTGTACCCAGAAATTAAAAAAACAACTCACTTTTAAAGCCCGCTATTTCGCCCCAGAAATTAACAAAAATGGAGATAAAATTATCGCAGTACATGCTCCTGCCAACCAAAAATATGAACTTCATATTCTCAATGCTCAAAGCGGTAATCTGGATAAAAAAGTTAGCAATAAAGAGGAATATCAATATGCTTTCCCCACTTGGGTAGATGGAAAAAGTATTGCTACAGTCGTACGAAAATTCGGGAAAAATGCCATTCAAATCATCGATCTTGGTACGGGAGAAAGTCGCCTCATTACTCCTTGGTGGAACGAAAAAATAGCCCATTTAAAATCCCATCAAAATTATATATTCTTTGATGGAATCTTTGATGGTATAGATAATATTTATGCCCTTTCAACTGATGACCAGCGAGTTTATCAAGTAACCTCCACTTTATATGGTGCCGTCCAACCTGATATTTCTCCAGATGGAAAAATACTCGTCTACAGCGGATATTCCTATATGGGTTATGATATCCAAACCACTCCACTGATCATTGAAAACTGGAAGCCTATAGAAAGCATAAAAACTTCATTAATTGATTATTTTGAACCTATGTTCACTGGTAGTGTTCTTGATAATATTCCCGAGCAATCTTATGAAATAAAATCTTATCCAACTACCGATCGAATTCAACTACACAGCCGATTATTGACTTATACACCTCCCAATTTGATATTTAACATATACGCAGACAACAAGATGAGTAATATATCTGGTTTGGGTAGCTATCAATTTAATTTAAATGAAAAGAGTAGCTCGTGGTCGTCAGATTTACAATGGGCAAAATATTTTCCCATTTTAACATTAGAAACGGCTCGAAAAAATAGAATCAGCTATGTTCCAGTTTATTTCGAAACCGAAGAGAATGATGAAATCACTGCTAATCTAGAAACAAGAAATCAAACCTGGACTGAAAATAACTTAGGCCTTGGTGTGAAATTACCCCTCAATTTAACGCTAGGTAATTTTTATAATTTCGTCGAACTCAACCAAAGTATGCGCCAAAATTGGATAAACTATGATCTAAAAAGAACAGGAAAAAGTGAATCTTTTATAAGCTATGAATTAGATTTTCAAATGCGTTTTACCTTAAGGCAGGCTTATCAGCACCTCTATCCAAGATTGGGCTTTTTATTTCAATCAAATTACCAAAAAAGTATGGGCACAAATTCAAATGCATCCCATGCTTTTTTAGTCAACAGTAGGCTCTATCTACCTGGATTGATTAAAAATCATAGCTTCTTTACCGAAATAAGTCATCATTCAGAACCTTTTACTGCCCAATATAAGTTTTTAGATAATTTCAAATACCCAAGGGGTTACGGCAAACTTATTCATGATCAAATCCATCGAATCGGTCTCAATTATGCTTTCCCTATTTGTTATCCTGATTTAGCACTAGGCCCGTTATTTTTTATTAAAAGAGTTAAAGCAAACTTATTTTATGATTACGCAAGAGCGATTTTAAATAATACTGCCATCGAGGCATTTACCCCTCTCACATCAGTTACATTTGACGGAATTGTGCCCTACTCAGAAGAAATCTACGAATCCTTAGGTATTGAATTAAACTTTGATATTCGAACACTTCGTTTAGTTGATCTTGATGTGGGTATCAGGTTCTCGAATCCATTGAACACCAATGAACATAGCCCTGCAGTCGAGTTTATCATAAATTCAATTAATTTTTAATGAATGATTAAAATATATAACTATCACCGGCAATATTTAATAATATGGATTGCCCAATAAAATTCTAGCTTTAGAACTTAGTATTTATGGCTTTAGTCCAATTAGGCGTGAAGATTTGGTCCTTTTTCTGCTAAACCGTATATTTTGAAATAAAGTCAAATGGACTGAAGAAGGAGCAATAATCCAAAATGCTTTAAAATTTTTAAAAATCCGCGCAAACAAAAAGATAAATAAAGGCTTTTAAAGATTCTCAAACTATGCCAATGATAAGATAAGAAAGCACTCTATTTTTGAAAAATTCTGTTTTTTTATAGTTACCATGAATTAATTCATATTAGGAAGCATTGATTCAAGGATCATTTCAATAGATTCATGGAAAGCTTTTCTATCACAATTCCAAGCATTTAAACCAAATTTTATTAGGCTAAATAAAAAATATGGAGTTGTAATATTTATGAATTTAAAATAAATCTAAGTTATATGAGGTATATTCTGATTATTTAAAATATTCTAAATGAATTCTCTTTGGGACTTAACGTTAATTCCACAAAAAAAGAACAGTTGAATGGGGTATTGAAAGAAATACGAGCTTCATGTTTAATAAATAATCAAGTCTTCGGTCATTCGTGCTTGAATCCCCTTCGTCTTTTGTAATTCTTTTATTTGCTTTAGGTAGGGAACCATTACCTCATTGCTCATCGGATTATATGTCAGTATTTCATCAGTTACCGATCCCAGTAATATTTCAAACATAGATTTCTGTTCAGGATAGTTTACCATTCGGTAGGCCCCTTCGGTTCCACTCATGATCGCTGCTAAATCGACAGCATCATCAAAATTGCCTATGATGTCAACCAAGCCATTATCCAATGCCTGTAACCCAGACCAAACACGACCGCTACCAACCCTATCAATATCTTCGGGAGTCACTCCCCTACCATTAGCTGCTTTGGTAATAAATGTTTGATATCCTTTGTCAACACCTTTTTGAATGACTCTACGCTCAAAATCAGTAAGGTTACGAGTAGCCGTATACAAATCTGAGTGAGCTCCTGTCTTGACTACATCATGAGTTATTCCAAATTTATTTTCAAGTAATTGCTCAAAATTGAACCACATACCAAAGATACCTATCGATCCGGTGATAGTATTTGGCTGTGCTATTATAGTATCGCAAGCCATAGCAATGTAATAACCCCCTGAGGCGGCTACATCAGCCATTGATGCGATTATGGGTTTAACGCCTTTAGTCAAGGACACTTCATGCCAAATAAGATCTGAAGCTACCAAGCTTCCCCCTGGTGAATTAATTCTCAATACGATGGCTTTTATCGATTTATTTTCACGTGCTTTCCTAATTTCTTTGGCCAATTTATAACCTACGACTTGGGTATCATCTCCAGCCATTACAATAGGCCCATTAGCATAGATTACAGCAATTTTATCCTTTGCATATTTTTTTTTGTATGATTTTTTATAATTCTTATAAGAAATAAAATTGAGATCAGATACCTCTGCTATTCCTAAATCAGCTGCGATAAATGATCTAAGTTCATCCTTGTATCCCAAAGAATCTACCAACTTCAAGCGATATGCATCTTCGGGAACTTGAACTTGCAACTCTTTTGAATATCTTGAGAGATCACCTTTTTGAACATCTCGAGATTGGGATACATCATTTAAATAAATATCATAGATATTGTTTAATAGAGAAGTGTATTGAAGCCGATTCTCCGAGCTCATATTTTTTCTTAAATACGGCTCAACGGCACTTTTAAAAGCACCAACTCTAAATATTTCAGGCTTTATCTCCAACTTTTCAAAAAGGCCCTTAAAAAAAGTAATATTGGCCATCAGACCATTAAATTCCAAAGATCCTTCTGGATGCAGAAAAAAAACGTCTGCTGCCGATGCCAAATAATAATCTCCTTCGCTTATATATTCTCCGTAAGCATAGATAGTCTTACCTGAACTTTTGAAATCAACCAAAATATCCCTAATTTCTTTCAAAGAAGCAAATCCACCACTTAATAACTTATGGTCAAGGTAAATACCTTCAATTCGCTCATCCTCTTTACTATGCCGGATAGTGGAAACCAAATCATGTAATCCAATTTCCGAAATTGCAACCTCAGGAAAAAGGTCTTTCAAAGGATCTTCCGTCGTACGCTCTTGCAAGACACCACTCAACCTTATGTATAGGATAGATGAGGGCTCCACATTGACAGTTTTTTCACCCTCTCCTGCAGCGGCTATTCCTATTAGGATTAGGAAAAAAAGGAAAGAAAAAATAATCAATCCCAGCAGAGAAGCAAGCACATTTTTAAAGAAATTCATACATATGTCATTAATTTAATGCTAAAATAGTTGTTAAAAAATTATTAACCTGATCATCTTTATATTTGTTTGAGGACAGCATGAAAAAAATATTTTTGTCATTGGGTACTAACCAAGGATTTAGACTTGAAAACTTACAAACGGCATGTATAGAACTTTCCAATTATGCAATAAAAATAAAAGCATCATCTCCCATCTACGAAACAGCCCCATGGGGTAAATCCGATCAGCCTTGGTTTTATAATACTGTATTAGAAATTGACTGTCCTTATGAGCCTAAGCAACTTTTAAACATTTGTCTGGAAACTGAGAAAAAATTAGGTCGGATACGGAAAATCAAATGGGATCAGAGAATCATTGATATTGACATATTGTATTATTATGATTTGATTGTAGAAAATAAATACTTAAAAATTCCCCATCCTGAAATACAGAATCGGCGATTTAATTTATTGCCATTGGTTCTTCTAGATCCTCTTTTAATTCATCCTCTATTGCATAAAACCCAAAAAGAACTATTAGCCCATTGTAAGGATAATTTAGAATGCTATCTCACTTCTGAAAAACTTAATCATGACCTTCTATGAATATATATTATTGATAAGTGCCGGTATTGCTGCAGGCTTTATCAATACTGTGGCTGGAGGAGGTTCTTTATTGACACTACCATTACTAATTTTCATGGGACTCCCCGCAGTAGAAGCTAATGGATCAAACAGGGTAGCGCTTTTCATTCAAAATATATTTGCTGTCAGAGGTTTTAAAAGTAAGGGTATCGTAGTATTTCCCTTCGCCTATTGGATTAGCATCTCTGCTGCTTTAGGTTCGTTAATAGGGGCTTATTTTGCAACTGAAATCAGTAATTCTACCTTCAATAAAATCTTATCCATCATCATGGTTGCCGTTATGGCAGTTACCCTTTTAAAACCGTATTTAGAGAAAAAAGAGGTCCAAGAACGCTTTACTAAAAAGCGCAATCTTGTTTCTATTTTTCTTTTTTTTAGCATTGGTATTTATGGAGGTTTTATTCAAGCAGGTGTCGGTTTTATCATGATAGCAGCCCTCACTGGTATCTATAACTTAAATTTGGTCAAAACTAATAGTATTAAAGTCTTTGTCATATTGTGTTACACGCCTGTAGCATTATTAGTTTTTTTATACAATGGGAATGTACTTTGGGACTATGGATTGTTATTAGCCATAGGTAATGCCATTGGAGGATGGGTTGCGAGTAGGTGGTCGGCAGGAGTAAATGAAAAATGGATAAGACTTATCCTTACCTTTACACTATCAGCCCTCGCAATAAAATTATGGCTCAATAAATGAGTGATAAAATTAGCCTCATAATGAAATGAATGCCTCCAAACAAACCTATTAAGAATTCAAATCAACATCAGCATATTACACCTTAAATGAGCATAATCTTAACTATAAAAAAGAAATGATGTAATAATCTTTTTAAAAAGCAAGTTATCATATTATAACAAAAAAAATACCCTTTTTTATTAACGAATTAAAATATGATATTGTAAGGCTGAAGAAGGTAATTGACATACTGACATCATAACCAACCCCATGTTTCCAGTGATAAACAAAAAAAAATTCTTATAACATTCAAAATTCTATGGTTTAACTAAAATTATTTTTGTTTAATCTAAAGTGGGAGGTCCGGGTAATATTCTAGGATCATATTTATCATACTTTCTATTTTCTAAAAAATCACTTTTTACATTTTCTACAAGTAAAGGTGACTTATACAAATCAGCCATTGTCATCGATAAAGCCTTTGAGGCATAGATCATACCCTTATGCCCTATGGACATTCCTGTACACGCAACAACAGCCCAAGAATGCCAAGGACCTCCACTTGCAGCGGTGGTTGCTTTCATCCTTATCACAGGAACTACCTGGCTAACATCTCCAACATCAGTGGAACCTCCTTGAGCAGGTAAAGTCACTTTCAAAGGATAAACTTTCCCGTCAATACCATTTTCAGGCTTCCCTGTCTCCCTTAGAATAGTATTAGCGTATTTTATCTCACTTTCAGTATATTTAATTTCACCTAAAGAATTTAAATTTTCTTGCATAATTTTTGCTCCTGTCCTATTTACCTGAATTTCATATATGCCGGAAATTAATTTTATTTCATAATCCGTATCTGTCATTAATGCAGCTCCCTTTGCTATATTCAATGCTCTTTTATAAAGGATATCAACATTTGCTTTATCATTTTCACGAAGTCGAGTCCAAATCTGTGCAAAATCTGGAACTACGTTTACAACATCTCCAGCCTTTTCAATCTGATAATGGATGCGTGAAGTTGGCTTAATATGTTCTCGGTAATAATTTAATCCATTAGCATAAAGTTCCATTGCATCAACTGCACTTTTCCCGTTCCATGGGTCAGATGATGCATGAGAAGAATTTCCATAAAATTTTATCCTAAAATCAACGAGTGCTTTTGAGCTTTGAGTACCTGATTCTATGTTGTCACCAGGATGCCAATCCAAACATATATCTAAGTCGTCAAACAAGCCCTCTCTAACCATCCAAACCTTTGCAAAAATTGTTTCCTCAGCAGGTGTTCCATAAAATACAATAGTACCTTTAATATTTCCTTTTTCAATTTGCTCCTTTATCGCAACCGCAGCACCCAAACTAGCACTTCCATATAAATTATGTCCACAGCCATGACCAGCAGCCCCGTGAATTCTTGCCTCTTTAACTGGTTTTAACTTTTGTGAGATACCTGCATTTGCGTCAAATTCTCCTAAAATACCTATTATAGGCCTACCTTGACCATATGAAGCTGTAAAAGCTGTTTCGATTCCAGCCACTCCCAATGAGACCTTAAAACCATTTTTACGAGCATAATCCATTAAAGTTTTAGATGATTCAAATTCTAATAATGATGTTTCAGCAAATTCCCATATTGCATCACTAGTATTAATAAGATTTACTTTTTGTCTTTCAATAGATTGTTTAATTTCTTTTTTTATGTCATCAATATTTTGAGCCTGGATAACAAAATGAAATAAAAAAAATGATAAAATTGAAATAATATATCTATTTAACATGGTAAAAAAGCCTACAATTTATTTTCAACATTAAAAATAATTTAATTATTTGAAATATTTGTTTTATTAATCAAAGTAATAACAAATGCAAATTATTCTATTTTTAACTTTATTAATTAGCCAAAAAAAAATTATTTACAAAATATTTCAAATACTATGCTTTTCCTTTCTTAGCGGATTTTTAAATAACCTCATTTATATGTGGTTATTTTATTTTTGCAGGGTTTTAGAGGGACTATTTAAATAGATATGAAGAAGGATGAATATAGAATAAATTATATTTAAATAAGGTTGCGGTTGGCGGTTTTAATACTTTTAGCTTTTATTAGAGTAGTTCGGAGTATACAAGTAATAGCCAACTAGCGTGGCAGCAAAATTTCGGTGGAGGCCAACTGGAGTATACAGGTAAATCTTATACTTCCCAGAAAGAAGTTCGTACCGTTCGTTCTTTTTAACTATTTATCAACTTTAAAATCGTTTCTTCCAACATAGTCTTTGGCATCTTTGTAGAAAGGGGATGATAACTAATAATCTAAATGTTGCGGAATAAAATTTGTTAAGCGGAAGTCTAAAAGAAAGAAGGGAAAAAGATGACATATCATAGCACTAAAAATGGGAGTAATTTGAGTAGATTTTGATGTTAAAATTTGATGCAAATTTTTCTTCTACCAATCTTCTACCGAGACTTTTTTTGTCTCAAAAAGTCCTTATTTTAGCTCTAAAGAGGGGTTTTTTATAAGATGAATATATGATGTAATTTCACAATTTAATTATGGGAATAGTCATTCGTCAAAGTTTACTGAGTAGTGCTGCGTCTTACCTCGGCGTAATCATTGGATTTGTAAATGCCGTCATCTTAATGCCTAAATTCATGACACCTGATCAAATAGGACTTTTTAGGACTTTGTTAAGTGCCGCACTGCTCTTATCTTGCTTTGGTAGGTTTGGTGTCAATTCAGGATTGGTTCGATATAAATCTTTGTTGAAAAATCCTAAAAAAGAACTTAAATCTTTATATGGAATGGGTGTTATAATAGTGTTCTTCGCTTCACTATTTTTCTTAATTATACTAATTATTTTTCGCAATTCGTGGGCTGATTTTTATGCTGAAAAATCAGCCGATGTCAATAAGTATTTCATCTTACTAATTGTACTGACTTTAGAGCTCATTGTCTTTCAATTTTTACAGACTCTAGCCAATATAAACAAAAATATTTTTGTGGCTAACTTACTCAAGGATTTGATATACAAATCCTTGAATATGGGAGGCATCTTGCTATTTGCTGCCTCTATAATCTCCTTTCATACTTTTATCAACTTTCATATTGGCTTTTATATTGTTATGATTGGTATTTTGTTTTTTGAATCCATTTATAAACATAAAATAAAAATTTCTTTTAAACTCCTCCCTCCCAAAATAACTCGTGAATTAATTTATTACTGTGGGACCTTATTTATTTCAGGTCTAGGCTTAAGCTTTTTAAATTTAGCTGACCAACAATTGGTCAGTCGGTACTTGGGTCTTGAGGCGAGCGGCATCTACATGACAGCTATTTTTATGGTGATGGTAATTGAAATACCAAGAAGGTTTGTAGGAGAAATTTCCATACCCATTATTGCTCAAGCTTTTGGTTCGAATAATTTAGACAGCATTAATGAACATTACAAAAAAGCATCTATTAATCTCTTCCTTATGGGTGGTCTCATTTACCTATTAATTATTACAAATTTAGATAATATCTATCTCATCATGCCAGAAGGTCAAATCTATGCAGCGGGTAGAAATGTCGTTATTTTGACAGGTCTTGCAAAACTTATTAATCTCCTATTCAGTCTTAATGATGGAATTATATCCATGTCTAAATATTATCATTTTAATATGGTCCTTACCTTATTTTTGGGTTTAATTATGATCGGCTCTGATACTATATTGATACCTCGTTATGGATTGATCGGTGCTGCAACCGCGTTACTTGTAGTATTTACCTTTCATGGATTATTTAAATTAATACTTCTTAAAATAACTTACAATTTTTTCCCTTTCACCGGCAAAACTCTTTTAGGGGCACTAACTATTTTAGGAGTATTTTTGATTAATTATTTTATCCCAATATTAGTTAATCCATTTATTGATTTACTACTTCGATCGGGATTTATTATTATAATTTTTTTGATATCAATTTACAAAATGAAGTTGTCTCTTGAGATCAATCAAATAATAAATGACCTAGCAAATAGATTGAATATAAATATATGAAAACGAAAAAAATATTAAAAGTAATACAACCTCATACAATATTCATAACCTTAGGTTTTTTGTTGGTAATAGCCTTTTTCCATCCATTATTTATAGAGAATAAAAGCATGAATCAAAATGACGTCTTCCAAGGAATTGGTTCAGGGCAAGAAGCTAGCAATTTTAGACAGGAAACGGGAGAAGAAGCCTTATGGACTAACAGTATGTTCAGTGGCATGCCAGCCTATCTGATCAATATCTCTTGGAGTGGTGATTTGATAAAATATGTTCAGCACATCATTACATTAAAATTCCCATCCGCTGCCCAAGTTACCATTTTGGGTTTTCTTTCTTGCTATTTTATGCTCCTAATCTTTAAAGTACGACCTTGGCTAGCTTTCATAGGCGCCATTGCCTTTAGTTTCAATACCTTCAGTATAATTAGTATTGAAGCGGGACATATCTGGAAAGTACGTGCTATTGCCTACATGCCTCTAGTAATGGGTTCTGTACATATGTTAGTTACTCAAAAAAAGAAGCTGTTACCTCTGGGCTTATTGAGTTTAGCCGTTGCATTAGAAATTCAATCAAATCATCTCCAAATTACTTATTACTTGCTGTTAATGCTCATTATTTACAGTTTGTTTTATCTAGTTGAGATGCTAAAATCAAAGCAATATTCGAAACTAAAAAATCATATTATCCTCTTAATTTTAGCAGGAATTCTGGGTGTTGGTGCTAATACGGGTCGTATCTGGACCACTTTAGAGTACAGTAAATACTCAACAAGGGGTCCTTCAGAGCTCATTAGCAAAGCTGAGGATGGAGGAGATAATGGGTTAGATAAAGATTATGTCTTTAATTGGAGCTATGGAATATTAGAATCTTTCACATTTCTGATTCCTAATTTCTCTGGCGGTGCTAGTCAACAAATTCTTGCAGTTGACTCCAATTTAGGCAAGGCATTAAGTCAAAGTGGCATGAATCGAGAACAGGTGAAGAATCAGTTAAAAACAGCACCTACCTATTGGGGAGATCAACCCATCACTGCAGGACCAACATATGCCGGTGCGATAATGTGTTTTCTTTTTGTTTTGGGCATAATAATCTTAGAACCTAAAATCAGAAATTGGATTTTGGTTGCTTGTGTGTTTTCTATTCTACTCGCCTGGGGTAAAAATCTCGAATGGTTCAATTATGCTCTATTTGATTATTTCCCGGGTTATGATAAATTTCGATCAGTAAGTATGGCAATTGTTATTTTTCTTGTTGGTATCCCTCTAATGTCTATGTTAGCTTTAGAAACCCTCTTAAATAGGTCAAAAAATCAAATGTTGAAACCCCTGATAATAAGTGCTGCCATCTCAGGTGGCATAGCCTTAACTTTCTTAGTTGTTAGTAGTTTATTTGACTACAAGGGTGCGGTAGATATACAATTGGCCAATGTCCCAAATTGGTTTTTAGAAGCGCTGAGAGCCGATAGACAATCTATGTTAGAAAGAGACGCCCTACGTACATTCGTATTAATTGGAATTGCATTTATATTGATCTTAGGGTTAATTAAAGAAAAGATTAAATTACCTATTTCTCTATTAGGTATTTCAGTATTAGTTGTATTTGATTTTTGGAGTGTAAATCGGCGATATATCAATGATGAAAATTATCAAAAACAGGCCATCATCAACTTTATCGATCCAAGTCCAGCAGATCAGTTCATTAAAAATAATGCAAGTCAGCATTATCGGGTTTTGAATTTAAATAACCCCTTCAATGAAGCCAAAACCTCTGCTAATCATAGTTCTTTAGGAGGCTATCATGGAGCTAAAATAAAGCGATATCAGGAATTAATTGAAAACTGCCTCTCAAAAAATTTAACTGACATGATTATTGTTCTTCAAAATGGATCCAAAGATTTATCGAAATTCATAGCCGTCAATATGCTCAATGCTCAATATTTAAAATTCGGTGATCAAACCAATAACATACTTCACAATGAACATGCATTTGGCAATGCCTGGTTTACTGAAAATATAATCTCTGTAGAGAGCCCTGAAGAAGAATTAGCTGCTATATGCAGCATTGTGAATAAAAATACCACTGTAATGAATACGAAAAAATATAATCTTTTACAGTCCAACTATGATGCAGCCGCAACAATTACTCTGAAAACCTATCAGCCGAACTTTTTAAAATATAGCGTAAATAATCAAAATGCGGGCTTTGCTGTATTTTCCGAAATTTATTATCCCTTGGGGTGGCAGGCTACTGTAGATGGCGTTCCTACTGAGATCAAACAAGTCAATTACGTCCTAAGAGGTTTAGATATTCCGGCAAATTCAAAAGAAGTCATTTTTAAATTCAAGCCTGCTTCATATTTCATTGGAAATAAAATAATGGCTGCGTTTTCTGCAACTGTTTTATTAATTTTAATATTTGGCCTATTCAAAACTATCACAAAGAAATAACGCCTTGGTTTCTGTAATCGTATGCACATTCAATAGAGTAAAATACTTACGTATTTGTCTCGAAAAGTTAGCAAATCAAACTGTAAATTCTTCCGAATACGAAATTATTGTCATAGATAATGATAGTAAAGATGGATCTGGAATGGCGTGCCAGTCGTTCATGAAGATTCATAAAAAACTTAATATACATTATTTTTTGGAACTACGGCAAGGACATACTTTTTCAAGAAATAGAGGAATTGTAGAGTCAAAAGGTGAATACCTTGCTTTCATTGATGATGATGCTTTTGTAGCTAATGACTATATTGAAAACATTTATAAAGCATTTTCAACTTTTAAAATTGCGGCATTAGGAGGTAAAATAACTCCTCATTATGAATCAGGAATTCCTCCGGTATGGATGACTAAATATTTATTACCTCTTGTCGCAGCATTAGATATGGGACCAAATAAAAAGTATTTCAGAAAAGAAAATTATCCCCTTGGGGCCAATATGGCTTTTAGAAAAAATGTGTTTCGAGATTTAGGATTGTTCAATATTGAGCTTGGCCGAAGAGGCTCAAAAGGATTAGAGGGTGGAGATGAAAAAGATATATTTTTAAAATTGCATAAGACTGGAGCGAAAATATTATATGATCCTGATATCAAGGTCACTCATTTTATTCCAGAGAGTAGACTTCAATTGACCTATATTAAAGGACTTGCCGTTGGAGTGGGGAGCAGTGAACGAAAAAGATTAAAAAACTCTGGATTTTATCAAAAAACTAACAAAATTTTATCTGAATTAATTAAAATAGCAGGAACAGCGATTTTATTTTTTTCTTTCCTCTTTAAAAGAAAAGTTGCTGCAGCCAAAATGCTCGTGGCATTTAGGTTTTGGGTAATAACAGGATATTTCAAATGATCATAAAAATACAACTATTCATCTTTCAACTAATCCGAAGTTTCCTCTCGATTCTAAAAGTTATCTTATTATCTGATCTTTTCATAAAAAAAATTAAAATAAAAAGTAAATGTGACGAAGCATTAATTTTAGGTAATGGCCCCTCTCTTAAAAAATTTTTTAAAAAAGAAATTGCATTCATGGAAAATAAAACAATTTTTGCTGTGAACTATTTCGCAAGAACTTCGGAATATAAAAAAGTTAAACCTGAGTTTTACGTGATTACCTCGCCTGAATACTTTCTTAAAGAACGAAAAGAAGATTTTGCAAATGAGAGAATTATAACCTTAAAAACAATATTTAAGCAAACTTTTTGGCCAATGGTTCTAATTATCCCTGTAATAGCAAAGAAAAATATCCATTGGCAATCTCATCTTGTCAATAATGAAATGATTCATGTTCACTATATGAACACAACCCCAATTGAAGGATTTGAGAACATATCTTTTCACTTAATTTCAAGACAATTAGGAATGCCAAGACCTCATAATGTATTGATTCCATCTATTTTACATGCAATTAATTTTGATTTCAAAAATATTTATTTGGTCGGAGCAGATCATTCATGGTTAGCAGAAATATTCGTTTCGGAATCAAATGAGGTTTTTCTCAGTCAAAAACATTATTACGATGATCAAACAGAAAAACAAAATCATTCAGTTAATAAACCTATTCCTAAACCTATGTACCACGGAATAAGTAAAGATCAACGTAAATTACACGAGGTACTGGAGAAATTTGCAATCTCATTTAAATCATATTGGATCTTAAATGCATTTGCTAAATATAAAAATGTGAAAATATGGAATTGTACAGAAAATTCATTTATCGATGCTTTTGAAAAAACCTCTATAAAGGATGAAAAATAACCAATTAAGAAAACATTTAAAATTTGAAAATGTTCACAAAGAAAGACTTTCTCACTATAAAAAAATTTTGGGTAAATGTGGTGATCATGTTTTTTTTGATAAAAACATCGAGGTCATGCGTTACCCTAAAAATATTTTTATCGGAGATAACGTGGTTATTAAAGAAGGCACAAAAATTTGTACTTGCAATGAGAATGCCAAAATCTACATTGGAAACAATACAACAATAGGTTATCATACTTTTATTTTTGCCAGTGATTGCATTACGATTGGGAATGACTGCTTAGTGGCTCCTTTCGTTTACATCGTTGATAGTGATCATACCATTGAAAAAAAATCACTAATCAATGAACAACCAAATATGAGTATGCCAGTAAATATAAAATCTGACGTATGGCTGGCCACTGGGGCTAAAATTCTAAAAGGGGTAAACATAGGACAAGGTGGAATTGTTGCAGCCGGTGCTGTTTTATCAAGTAACGTAGCACCTTATCAAATTTTCGGAGGTATTCCAGCAAAAAAAATTTCTGAACGTAAATGAATATTGGGATAATCGTTCTATGTAGGTTCAAATCTTCTAGATTACCTGGAAAAATATTTAGTCAAATAAATGGAAAGCCGCTAATTACCTATATTTTAGAGCGTATCTCTAGATCGAAGTACAATGCAAACATTGTAATTGCAACATCGCGTAATCACACTGATCAGCCTATTAAAGACTATTGCATTAAAAATAATGTCGCCTGCTACCGAGGATCTTTAGAAAATGTAAGTGAACGATTTTTGAATTGTGCCACTCACCATCGATTTGATTATGCGGTAAGAATAAATGGTGATAATTTATTTACGGATCCTTCTCTAATCGATAATTATTGTGATTTAGCATCAAGTGGTACCTTTGATTTAATATCAAATGTGCCCAATCGAACCTACCCATCTGGCATGAGTGTTGAAGTGATAAAAATTTCATTTATGCGAAAGACTATTTCAAATTTTAACAAAAACAAGTATAAAGAACATATTACCTTATATTATTATGAAAATTTAAGTTCTGGTAATTTCAAGTTTCTTGAAAATAATGACTTACCCGAAGCAAAAGGCTTAAAACTGGCCATAGATCATTTATTTGATCTAAATTTGGTCACAAATCTTATAAATAAGATGGAGAAAAATCATATCCACTACAATTGGAAAGAAATAGTCAATTTATACCTAAAGTATGAATGAATCAATTTGGAAGGGTAAGCACGGTCCACTATTAATAGCAGAAATTGGTGGAAATCATGAAGGTGATTTTGAATATGCAAAAAAGCTGACAAAACTTGCTATTGAAGCTGACGTTGACTTTATTAAATTTCAATTATATACTGGAGACGGTTTGGTAAATCCTTTAGAAAGTGCACGAAGAAATCAACATTTTAAGAATTTTGAACTATCGAAAGAAAATCATCTTGAATTAGCTGAATTGTGCAAAAAAAATTTTATTGGTTATGCGGCATCGGTTTGGCATGAAGATTTTTTTTCATGGATTAATGACTCTTTAGATTTTTACAAAATTGGCTCTGGAGATCTTACTGCTTATCCAATGTTGAAAAGGATAGCTAGAATTGGTAAACCAATATTACTTTCTACTGGCCTTGCAACAGAAGATGAGGTAATAGAAAGTATTAAATTTATAAAAAAAATTAATTCGGATTATTCGAAAAAGGGTATGCTTGCCCTACTTCAATGCACAAGTATGTATCCTATTAATTATTCAGATGCACACCTAAATGTTATGGATAGACTTAGAGAAATCACAAATATTAGTGATGTGGGATTCTCAGATCATACCGTCGGTATTGATGCATTGAAATATGCCTATGCCATGAGGGCTAATATTTTAGAGTTTCATTTTACAGATAATCGACTGAACAGGAGCTTTCGAGATCACACAGTTTCCTTGACTAAAATAGATGTTGAACAACTAATTGGCGAAATTCAAAAAATCAATAACTTAAAGGGTAATTATAGAAAAATTCAATTAAAAATAGAATTAGAAAATAATCATATCAATACCTTTAGAAGAGCTCTATATTTGAAACACGACTTACCAAAAGGATCAACTATTAAGGAGAGTGATTTAATTGCATTAAGACCCAAGCACGGTATTTGTTCTTCGCAATCAGAAAATTTGATAGGAAAAATCACAAATAAAGATATTAAAGCATACGAAATATTAAAATGGGAATATATAAAAAAATATAAAAATGAAGTGGGATAGAGAGTTACCAATGTCCACATTTGGTAAAGAAAGCAGAGAAAACTGGATCAGAACTGAAAACAATAAAAAAATAAAATATGAAGTAGATGTGAAACTTGGTAAGAAAACGGACTTACTTAAGCTGAAAAGTAATATCGTCAGTTCACTAAAAGAAAAACAAAAATACTATAAAGAAAGCCGTGAAAAAATTTACTTGGAGTCCAACACCCAACCTGTTACAAAGTGCCCAGTTTGTGAACATTCGAGTGAAAATTCAGAAAAAAAAATAAATATCTATGGAGCGAATTATTCAAGTTGTAACAACTGTACCCACATTTATGTCAATTATAGACCTACCAAATCAGCTATAGACGGTTTTTACCTTAATGATGTGACCTATGCCGCTACTTATACAGATAAGAAATCGGCTGAAGCGAGATTAAATGCTATCGCAATTCCATGGGTAAAATGGACTGTAGCATGCTATCAAAAAGCACATAATCGAAAACCTCTAAAAATTCTAGATGTTGGATCAGGTGCTGGTCATTTTGTTGCTGCCTGCCGAAGGTCTGGGATACATTGTGATGGGATTGAATTGAGTGAATCAAGTCGCATGTTTTCAAAAGAAATTTGGGATATTGAACTGGACGGAAGAGACTTCAACAAAGCAGCAAAAGATTATTTGGGCTATGATATCGTCACCTTTTGGGGACTCCTTGAACATACACCCAATCCATCAACTATTTTGAAATCAGCATACAAAATAGTCTCTAAAAGTGGATTTGGCATGGTTATTTCTAAAGTACCAAGATGGGATTCGTTAAGTGCAGCTATTCAAAGAGTAAAATCAGATACAGTTATTAGACACTTAGATCCAATGGGACATATTATGTGTTTCACAGATGCATCAACCGCAGAAATTTATCATAAGAATAATCTTGCTCCCACCTCAGCTTGGTATTATGGAATGGATGTTTATGAAACATTAATGCAAGTTGGTAACAAAATTGATCAATACGATGTACTAACCCAAACAGGTTCCATACAAACAGATTTACAACAATTTATAGATGAGTCTCGATTTTCTGATGGCTTAACTTTAGCAGGTATACCCTTTTAAAATGTCTCCACTAATAACCGTTTACATAACAAACTACAATTACGCAAGGTTTTTAAAAAAAGCAATCGATAGTGTGCTTTTACAATCATTTAGTGATTTTGAGCTGCTTATTATCGATGATGGATCAACCGATGATTCAAAAAAAATAATTGAAAGTTATAGTTCAAACCTCAAAATAAAAATAATTTATCAGCACAATAAAGGGCTCAATGTAACTAATAATATTGCTGCTCGAGCGGCAACAGGAAAATATATCATTCGACTCGATGCTGATGACTATTTTGCAACAAATGCACTAGAACAAATGAGTGGAAAACTTGAGACCAACCCTAAATTAGGAATGGTATTTCCAAATTATTATTATATTGATGAAAATGATCGAATAATTGGAGAGGAAATTCGACACAACTTCGATACCAATGAGGTCAGCTTGCTAGACCAACCAGCTCATGGTGCATGTACCATGATCAGAACTGCTTTTTTAAATGAAATCGGTGGATATGATGAATCATTTAATTGCCAAGACGGATATGAACTCTGGATAAAATTTACGCAACGATTCAAAGTTTCAAACTTAAAGGAGCCTCTTTTTTATTATAGAAAACATGGATCAAATCTCACCTCGAACGAAGAATTAATACTCAAAACGAGGGCTAAAATAAATCAAAAATATATCAATGAACGTCAAACTGATAACAGTACCCTCGTTGTTGTCCCAATTCGTGGGGGTGATAAAGACTTAGCTTTTCAAGCAATCAATGGAATAAATATTTTAACTTCAAAAATTAATATGCTACTTAAATCAAGACATGTTAAAAAAATTGTTGTTAGTTCACCTGATTCAAGAATTGAAAAGTATATTAAGCTATATGAAACCAAAAAAAATGTTCTATTTCATTTGCGTAATGAGAGTAAAGCAAGAATTAACTATAATTTAAATGCTACAGCACATGAAATTAGTAATAAGTTTGGTAGCAACTCCGCCAATCTTGCCATCATTACGCTCGAATACCCCTTGATAAGACCAGAACATATTGATGATGCTATTAATACCATGTCTCTTTTCGGTACTGATTCGATTATTTCAGTAAGACCTGATAATTCCATTTTTTTCCAACACCACGGAGATGGACTTCATCCTATTTTGAACCGAGATAAGTTTACTAAATTAGAACGAGAAGTCCTTTTTAAACAATCAGGGGGTATAACAGCCGTTCGGAAAGCATTCTTTGATAAAAGAAAACAAGTCCTATCAGGTAAAATTGGACATATTATGATAGATCAAAAGGCTGCAATTGGCCTTTTTTCAAAAATTGACTTTGAAATTATATCAGATATTCTCAGAAAAAATCAAAATTTATAGCATAAAAATAATCTTACTTAATAATAACCATCTTAAAGAAGATGAGTTGTTTAAGATAGTTTAATTAACCCCCCACATACGTACAAATATTCTGATTAATTTTTAGAAATTTTCTCTGAAAATTAATCAGAATATGGATACCGCCAGAACTCAATTAAAGATTTAGCGAGTTTTAAATTAATTTGGCTAATCAACATATTATATAGATTCAATTAGCCTAAAAAAACTCGTAACTAATGCAAAAATTGCCTTTTAGAAAAACTAAAAGTCGTAGAATTCTTCCATTAAGCATAAAATAGTATATAATTTTCATCCATCTAAACAGATATCTGTTAATATAAAAAATTAAATTGCCATAATAGGAAAAGGATATTTCAGATTACCTCTAGCAAAATCATTTTCCAAAAATACTCTAATTTTGGATTCGACATAAATACTATAAAAGTCAAAAAAATTAAGACGGGAATAGATAAAACAAAGAAGTTGAGTCAAAAGTCCTTTTAAATGCATTGTAATCAAAAACCGTAAAGGTCCTTTTTGGAACTACTGACATTAAAGATATTTGAAATTCTAATTACTAAATCTAGCCGTACCCACAAAATGGAAAAAGAATCAAAAGCCAAATCTGAAACCTTTATAAAAAGCAAGTGAAATGATTGAGCAGATTTTGAAAAGTTTTAAATTTTTAATTAATGGAGGATCAGGAGACGTAAAACTTAGTTTAGCAAGTATTAAAAATGCTGAAAAATTAATCGGATATAAGCCAAGGCATACTTTAAAGAATATTTGAAATATGCTTTTGATTATTTAAAAAAAAATATTTTTAATTATATATCAAGGTATTTATTTAAAATTGATATATTTTTTCCTTAAACCCTCATTCAACATCTTATCCCCACACACAAAAAAATGATAAATAAAATTTTCACTATCAAAATAATTTCCAAAACAATATCATTCTGTTTAAACCTAATTTCCATTAAATTGCAATTAGCTTAAAATGTCTAAACACTTTAGTTGTTAACAATAACTTTTATATGAAAAGTATAGCCGTATTTACATCTGGAGGAGATGCCCCAGGTATGAACGCTTGTGTCAGGTCTGTTGTTCGAAATGCCCTTCACTTGGGTCTCGATGTGTACGGAATTAAATATGGATACAACGGCATGATAGATGGAGATATCTATAAAATGAAATCTTATTCAGTAAGTAATATCATTCAACGCGGTGGAACAATTTTGAAATCTGCTCGATCCAAGACATTTATCACCCCTGAAGGTCGAAAAAAAGCATTTCAGCATCTTCAAAAGCGAGGTATTGATGGATTAGTGGCTATTGGAGGAGATGGCACCTTCACTGGAGCTAATATATTTTATGAAGAATATGGTATTCCGGTCATTGGAGTACCAAGTACGATTGACAACGATCTTTTTGGCTCAGACTACACTATTGGATTTGATACAGCAGTGAATACAGCTCTCAGCTCGATAGATTCAATCAGAGATACTGCGAACTCACATGATCGAGTTTTCTTCATAGAAGTCATGGGACGTAACTCAGGATACATTGCCATCCAATGTGGCATTGGTGGGGGTGCAGAAATGGTCATGGTACCAGAAACCGCTACCACCATCAATGATGTAATCCAAAATCTAAAAGAAGGTCGAGATAAAGACAAAACCTCATCTATAATCGTTGTGGCAGAAGGAAAAGTTCATGGAAATGCCCATGAGATTGCTGATAAGGTGCTCTTAGAATTACCGGAACTTGACATTAGGGTCTCTACACTTGGGCATGTCCAACGTGGAGGTACACCCACAGCGTTTGATCGAATTTTAGCTTCCAGATTGGGTATGGCCGCTATTGAAGGTTTGGTTAATGGAAAAAAAGGAGTCATGGTTGGAATAGTTGACAATCAAATTCAGTATACTAGTTTTAAAATTGCCATTACCAAGTCAAAACCTATAAATGAAGACATGCTGCGCATGGTCAAGATATTAAGTATTTAATTAGCTTAAACACAATTTATAATATTATAACAAAAAAAATCCCCTTTTTTATTGAAATTTCAATGATTAGTTACATTTATTGACTTTAATGTAATATATCACAACACCTCTTTCTACCGATCTTCTACCGATCCGTAGAAAATTGGTAGAAGATTTTTGAGATATTTTATAACCGCTCAATAATTTTTTATAACTAAAAAAAGGTGAAGCATATTGACAAAAAATAAAATAAATAATACATTCTATTTGAGAGTACCCCCACCAAGGCAAATCCAAAAAGAGGAGTGGCTAGTTAGTAGTTCTTGTTTGATCCTTAAATAAGTACATTAGAAGACCTAATACAACCTCTCCATAGACAGGCTTTAAAGCTATTGTGAATACGTATCGGTATGAAATTATATTCTTATTTAGCGGGAAAAAGAATGCTTTAAAAAGGCTTGTATGAGCTCTAAGACTATTGATTTAACCCATTCTACAAAGATGTCAAAGACTATGTTGGAAGAAATGGTTTTAAGGGTGAGCAATGGTTAAAAAGCTCGAACTGCACGAACTCTATTCTTGCCGAACTTTTGGCTGGCGATCTGACTACCCCCGTTGAAATAATGTAACCACGCCATATCGGACGATTGGTCCGTAGAACTCCAGTACCAATTTTGGTTAAAATTGCCAACCACGTTCTTACTTATATATAATTTATTTAACTCATCCTTGCTAGGTAAATACCAATCATCATAAGTAACCCCTCCCTCGGTAACACTGTAATCTGTGCAGATCCCAGCTGCATAAGTATAACTTCCTGCAGTGCCCCCTTGACTGGCAATAATGGCATTGGTGTTGGCAAGCCCTGTACCTATGGCCATTCCCGTTGCTCCTGTCGTAGTATTAACTCCATTGTACCAACGAATACCTGTACTGTTATCCTCAGTAGCTGCTATGAGGCCATGTTGAACATTGGCATCATATCCAGGATCACCATTTTGTAAGATATAAGCGACTTTACCTCCTTGATAAGATTCTCCAACTTGTAAAAAAAAAGGAGTAGTGAAACTAATCTCAGGACCATAAGCCGTTCCTGCACTGTTAGTGGCATAAGCACGCACATAGTAAGTCGTACTACCAGACAATCCTGTCAAGCTACTCGTGAAAGTACCTGTGCCTGAACCGTCAGTCGTATAGCTATCCGATATAGTAGGGGCCGTACTGGTACCCCAAGCCACACCTATTGCCGTTACACTGGCTCCCCCATCATTACTGATCACTCCACCACTACTTGCAGTAGTCCCTGTTATCGAAGAAGCTGCAGTAGTGCTACTTAAAGTAGGAACTACCGCGCTGGACAAGTCCCCCAAGTAGGCAAACCGTTGCAAAACACTAACGTCTGAACCTGATTCCCTGGTAAACTGGTACCTGGTGCTACCACCACCCACGCAGTGCGGTGATGTCATAGGTTTGCTGTATGCCTTGAGCCACCGAACCCGTGCTACCTGTGTAGGTATCATACACCGTTTGACCCACTGTATAGCTTGAACTTCCTGCTGTTCATAGCGCTTGTCCTCCTGAGGTAGAAAAGCCTTCTTGAGCGTGCAGTGAAATACTGAAATAAAAAGTGGTTATTAAGACGATTAATTTCATCTATAACGTCATAATTACAAAAAAAAGCATTGTTATTGATTGTCTTTTACGTACTCTTATTGAATTGGTGAGAGAGAAAGGGGGTAAAAGGAACCCCCCCACTTGGAAGGGTTTTAATATAATAAATGATTAAATTAATTCTGAGGTTGATATTTGTAATAACCTTCTACGGGAATCATGAGGTGATCATAACCAGTTCCTTTAAACATTATGTAAGGTGCACCGCTCATAAAATCAGTTGTATTTCCCTCAAGTGAAGCTGGATCTTTAGGAAATAACATTAAGTGAGGTCCTGATTCAATCCATTGACCTTCAGCTGCATCTTCTTTATTAAAAACCATTGGTTTGGTATTGTCTTCTCCCATATCTCCGTGAAGCATCCATGCCCAAGCATCGTGATCGAGTTCAGGCAATGTTCCTGCCATGAAAGCTTCCATCACTTTCATTGCTTGAGCATCACCAACCATAGGCATTGCTTCATGAGGATCTTTCCATCCGTTTTTAGGATCTGCCATACCCCTTGGGTTTGCTGCCAAAGCAGTCCAGCCATTTGTGCCTTCTCTTAATACAGTTCCATCAACATCAACTACAGTACATTTAGAGGCTATAAAAGAGGGAGCCGCAGAACTATATGCCCAAATTTTCC
>CAJWQD010000002.1 GCA_913045135.1 uncultured Flammeovirgaceae bacterium
GGATAATGGCTGGTGTTAGATATAATTTTAACTCATTTCTTCAACGATCTATTTTTTAGAAGTTATCTTTTTGATTTGTAATATAAAGCTATACTTGTATTTTTAAGATCATATATGGCAAAAATTATTATCATTGGAGCAGGCGGAGTAGGACGAGTAGTCACTCAAAAATGTGCTCAATTAAGCTCTGTATTTTCTGAAATAATACTAGCCAGTAGGACATTGAAAAAATGTGATGATATTGCCATCATGGTAAAGGCAAAATATGAAAAGGTGAAAATTTCAACTGCTCAAGTGGATGCCGATGATGAAAATCAACTCGTTAACTTGTTTGAGAAAAAACGTCCTTTTTTGGTTATCAATGTAGCTCTGCCTTATCAGGATTTGACCATTATGGAGGCGTGTCTCAAAACGGATGTACACTATCTAGATACAGCAAATTATGAACCTTTAGAAGAGGCTAAATATGGATATCACTGGCAGTGGGCTTTTAAAGAAAGGTTTAAAAAGGCAGGACTTATGGCTGTTTTAGGATGTGGTTTCGATCCAGGTGTGACCAGTATTTTTACTGCCTACGCTGCAAAACATCATTTTGATGAATTACATTATTTAGACATTGTAGATTGTAATGGAGGTGACCATGGTAATGCTTTTGCAACTAATTTTAATTCTGAAATTAATATTAGAGAAGTGATGCAAAAGGGTAAATTTTATGAGAAAGGTAGCTGGAAAGAAACGGCACCTCACGAAATTAGTCGTATAATTAATTATCCAAATATTGGCCCTAAAAAATCATATTTAATCAATCATGAAGAATTAGAATCTTTAGTCAAGAATTTTCCTACTCTTCGTAGAGCTAGATTCTGGATGACTTTTGGTGATGAATATCTCACATATTTAAGAGTAATACAGAATATTGGTATGGCCGGAATTGAGCCCATAAGTTTTCAAGGCAACCAAATCATTCCTTTGCAATTTTTAAGTGTAGTATTACCTGATCCAGTCTCTCTTGCAGAGAATTATGAAGGAGAAACTTCAATAGGGTGTCGGATAAGTGGTCTAAAAAATGGATGTCCTCGAACTTATTATATTTACAATAACTGTGATCATAGAGCTGCTTATTTAGAGACAGGGGCACACGGAATCTCTTATACTACCGGCGTTCCTGCTGCATTGGGTGCCAAGATGATGATTACGGGTAAGTGGAGTGGTACCGGCGTTTTTAATGTCGAAACCTTTGATCCTGACCCTTTTTTGGAAGATTTGAGTAAAAATGGCCTAATTTGGCATGAAATTCTAGATCAAAATTTAGAGATGGATTAATTTATGAAACCAGATTTAAATACCGTTCCTGAATTTTATCGTGGTTATATCGAATGCACCGATGGCAATTCCTTGATGGAACAGTTTAACCAATCAGCTCATCAAATATCTCTGATTATGGATAGGTTAAAGAAGAAAACTGCAGCTTACAGCTATCTGGAGGGTAAATGGTCATTAAAAGAGATTTTCCTTCATATCATAGATTGTGAACGTATTTTCTCATATCGTGCATTGTGCTTATCTAGAGGAGAAAAGCAAAAACTTCCGAGTTTCGATCAAGATAAATATGTCATGCGGAGTGAGGCATCATTACGAGATGTTAAATCATTAAAAAGAGAGTTCCTCGCAGTGAGAAAAAGTACTATTTTGATGTTTTCTTCTTTTTCAGCGAAGCAATGGCAATCTAAAGGAATAATTGGTTCTCATGAATTTACGGTAAATATTTTGGGATATATAATTGTAGGTCACTTAAATCATCATGTCAAGATTATTGAATCAAGATATATTTGAGGCTATTCCATCTCCTTGTTTCGTACTAGAAGAAGAAAAATTAAGGCGAAATCTAAAAAAAATAGATGAAGTTCAAAAAAGCGCCCAAATCACTATTCTTTTGTCCTTAAAAGGTTTCGCCATGTGGTCAAGTTTTTCGTTGATAAAATCTTTCTTAAATACCGCTTCAGCTAGCTCCATGAATGAGGCTAAATTGTGTGTTGAGAAATTAAATGAATTATCTCACACTTATGCCGTTGGATATAGGGATGATGAGTTTGATGAGCTAATGAAACTTTCTTCGCACGTAACTTTTAATTCTCTCAATCAATATCATAAATTTAATGATCAAGTCCCAACTGGCATTTCCATAGGTTTGCGGGTAAATCCAGAGTACTCAGATGTTGTGGTAGACCTATATAATCCAGCAAATCCTAATTCGAGACTAGGATTGACAAGTAAAAGTCTTCCGAAGTCACTTCCCCCAAATATAGAGGGTCTACATTTTCATGTACTTTGTGAGTCATCTGCCCAAGCGTTGGTTCAAGTCTTAAAAATTTTTGAGAAAAAATTTAATAAATATCTTCCAAATATCAAATGGATAAATTTGGGGGGTGGACACTTAATTACCAATGAAGGCTATGATGTTGAACTGCTGGTAAATACCCTAAAGTATTTCAAAAAGACATATCAAGTGGAAATTATACTTGAACCGAGTGGAGCTATCGCTTGGCGGACAGGATTTTTGAAAACAACAATAATTGATATTGTGGAGAACCACGGAAGTCTAACGGCCGTAATAGACGCTTCTTTTACTTGTCATATGCCTGACTGTTTAGAAATGCCATATCGACCCGAGATTCTGGAGGGATCCCAAGATCCTAAAAAATATTCATTTCGATATAACTTAGGTGGCATCAGTTGTTTAGCTGGAGACTTTTTAGAAGGATATAGTTTTTTGAAACCCTTAAAAATTGGAGATACGTTGACCTTTCAGGATATGATGCACTATACTATGGTAAAAACCACTATGTTCAACGGTATTAATCATCCTTCTATTGGAGTCATAAGGAGTGACCAGAAGTTTGAGCTTTTGAAGGTCTTTTCGTATAGAGATTATCGAGATAAACTATCTTGAGGGCTTAAGACCCCCATCATGAAAAGATTGTAATCTTTACAACTTAAGTAACCTTCTCCGGAAGAGTAAGGACAGGTCTGATAATGGATGTCAAAAATTCCTTGCTTAAAAATTACTCCCGAACCTTTACATACAGGACAAATCATCTTACTTAGACCTCCACAATCATATTTTGAGGAGATAAGAGCATTGCTTTGATCTTGTTTCAGAGATCTTTGTAGCTCCATATATCTATCTTCAGAAAATTGCAGATATTGAATGGCTTCCTTATAATATTGACCTTTGGTCCCTTTTAATTGTAGGTATTTGTTGAGCCAATTTACACTTTGTTTGTAAAGGGCGAGATGAAAACTATTTCTCCCAAAAAGATAAGCAAGATTCGTTGGAATAACTGCCATGTTTTCAAGGACAAACATAAATTCTGTTTGCGCAGCTTGATAATCACCAGCTATCATTAGCTGGTGTCCATAATCCATTCTTCGATAATATTCACTTTCTGACAAAGATTGTCCATGTAAACTGAAAATAAAGAATAATAAAAAAGGGCTTATTATAAATCTCATAAAGCTAAAATACAGTAATTATGACTAATTGATGATTAATTACAAACTCTTAATAAAAAGAATACTTTCTTTTAAAAACGTATAATTGAAATAATGAAGTATAAATTTGTATTGTCGATAAAATAAAATCTTTTCAATGTCAAAAGTTTTTTTTTCTATTTTTTTCATGATATCTATTTTGCATTCAATTTTTGCGCAAAACTCTCGTGACATAGATAATTCAGTCAATACTTCAACTCAAAACAAAAAAAGTGTAAAAATTTTTAAATCTGGGAAGAATAGTTCTTTTAAAACGCAAGAGGAGGGCAAAAAAGTTTATGAAGATCGCATGAAGCAGACTGCGAAAGATATAAAAAAGAATATGAAAATATTAAAAAGGCCACAGTATTCGGATAAAAGCTATTTTGGTCATAAACGTCCTCCTAAAAAACGGCCTTTGTCTAAAAGGAAATTATGTAAAGTATGTGGTATCGTACATTAATATTTAGTTAAATTTATCAAGCCGTTTTTTTGATTTCAGAAGTAATGTCTTTAATTCCAAGGTCCGATTTTATTATTCTTATGATAAGATTATTGAGTAAAACTGGATTTTTGTTGGCATTAAGTATCGTACTTTTAATAATCAGCCTGTTGAAAAACGGGTGATATGCTAAATCATTTATGAGCGTCTTATAATACTTATGCCATTCTAATTTGTATAATTCTACATGTGGAGTACCATCCCAAATAAATTCAAGTTGATTATCACTTCTACTGTAGCGATAGTTATCGGCGATGAATCTATAGAATTCATTTAAGCAAGAAGTGTTGTAATTCCTATTGTTTTTTAATTTAAGAACAAAGTCATCTTCTATGGCTAAAGGGTTTTCTATTTTTAGGAAGTTCCGAATAGCTATAGAAATTGTTCGACGCAACAAAACATCTTTTTGTTCATATTGAACTGATCTTAATATTTCATTTTTGTCAGATTCGAATGATTTTTGCCACATAATAGAAAAGGGCAATTAGTTAATTGCCCTTTGATTCATATTTTGAAAATAAATTATGGTGTCATTGAGAAAACCCAGTCACCAGTAAAGCCTTTTATCCGTCCGCCTGAATCACTGATATTAAAAGAGATGTTCAAGGCGGTCGCGCTAGCTACCATTGTCATTGAGACTCCGTCGTCTCTGGTTAATACTGAAAGATCACTGTTAGCAGTAAAAGTACCTGAAGTTGACCAAACTAAATTTGCCCCTTCGTCAGATGGGATACCTGAAGCAGTATAAGATCCACCTTCAAGATCAGAATCCATAGAGAATGATAATGTGAAACCTGTCCATTCATCTCTTGGAGTTCCCCCATTAGTTACAGAACTTAAATTCCAATTTCGCTCAAGGAGTTGGGCATTTTTTTCGGCAGCGGTAAGTTCCACTACGGGATCAGTATCGTCACCACCAGAACCACAATTAGTGAACAATAGTAAGGTGAAACACGCGGACGCGATCAATAGGCTTTTTAAAGTAGTAATATGTTTGGTCATCATTTTTTTTTTTACAATTATATTTAAAATTAATAATTTTAATACCAATACACAAAGATTGAGTCTCTTAATAAATTGCTATTCAAATTTAATAATTAAAGTTTATCCAAACTATTGACTTAAAGTTAAATAAAAAAAGTTGATTCTACTAAATCATGAATTTTTTATTCATTTATTTACGAAGTATAGATTATTTGCGCACCACTTTTAGGGGTTGAGTCAGTTTATGATAAAAAGATGTTTAAATTCCATATATCATTTGTCGAAACTTGCACAGATTCATGATGTAAATATATTTCTTACTAATACTTAAAAAAAATACTTTCTAATAATTATTGGGATTTTATAGTGTTTGAATAGATAAATCATCTGAATTACTTAAGTTGATCGTATGAGGGATAAAATCATATTCATGACGTTGATTTGAGGCCACAATTATCGTACATTTCCCTAATTTTTGTTGTATTTGGCTGCGATACCATTCTATGCCCTCTTGATCTAAATTTGATGTGGGTTCATCCAAAATAATTAATTGGTTTTCCCCATAAATAGCAAGAGCAAGCTTGAGTCGCTGTTTCATTCCCGAAGAAAAATCCTTTATTTTTTTATCAATTGAAAATTGAAAATTTGATTTTTTCATTATTTCGTCTATTGTATGAGGAGTCACTCTAAATTTGAAATGAAATTCTAAATGTTCTTTTAGACTGAATTCTTCTATTAAATTGAGATAAGGAGTTGCTAGGCCTATCGTGTAGGGAATTCTTTCAGCAGAGTATTTTTTTTCATTTTTGAAATATTGAACGTTACCAGATGTAGGTTCCATGTAAGCCGAGATAAGTTTTATTAGGGTACTTTTTCCACTTCCATTTGCTCCAGTGATACTTAAAGATGATTGAGATGGGATGTCTAAGCTTAAATTTTTAACAATCCATTCTTTATTGAACCGCTTCCCAACTTTATTAAGCTTTATCCTCATTCAATGCCTTTCATGATACCTCGCTCTGATTCTTGAATGAAATCAATAATGAGATTTTTTTCTTTCGAAGGTCCAAAATCACTTTGAATTTTTTCAAGTGCTTTACTAATATTCAAATCACTCATATATATAATGCGATACATTTCTTGAATGTTATTAAGTTCCTGCGTTGTAAACTTCCTTCTCCTTAGACCAATCGCGTTTATACCACTATAACTTAGCGGTTCACGTGCTGCAGATACATAAGGTGGTACGTCTTTACGCACAAGTGAGCCACCTGCAATCATCACATGCGAGCCAATTTTGACAAATTGTCTTATGGCTGCAGTACCACCAATGATGGCATAATCTCCTATGGATACATGGCCTGCTATTTGTACCGAGTTGGATACAATACAATGATTTCCTAGGATACAATCATGGGCAACATGGACGTAAGCCATCAGTAAATTATGTTCGCCAATAATGGTTTTTTTTCTATGACTGGTTCCTCTTGAGATGGTTACAAATTCTCTAACCGTCGTGTTCTTACCTATTCTTGTTAGGGTCTTTTCTCCAGCAAACTTTAAATCTTGTGGAATCGATGAAATTTGTGCACCTGCATAAATCTTACAATTATCACCTATTCTGGAACCCTCCCAAATGCAAGCGTTGGGACCAATCCAACATCCATCACCTATTTCTGTGTCCTTGTCTATGTAAGCAAAAGGCTCTATGATTACATTTTTACCTATTTTGGCATTGGGATGAACAAAAGCTGAAGGGTTATTCATTATTCTTTTTTATAAGTACGGCAGTCATATTGCCTTTACAAACTAAATCGTTCCCAATATAAGCAACTCCGGACATTTTTACGAACCCTCTTCTAATGGGTTCTAATAATTCACATTTAAACACAAGAGTATCTCCAGGGAAAACCATTTTTTTAAATTTAAAATTATCAATACCAAGGAAGTAAGTCCAATAATTTTCTGGATCGACTACAGAGTTAAGAGCTAAGATCCCTCCAATTTGAGCCATAGCTTCTACTTGTAATACACCAGGCATTATAGGATTTCCAGGAAAGTGACCTTTAAAAAAGGGTTCATTGAAGGTAACGTTTTTAATACCCCCAACTGATTGGTCATCCAAGTGAAAAATTTTATCTATTAGTAGAAAAGGATACCTGTGGGGTAAGATTTTTGCAATTTTATTGATATCCATAACCGCAGGAATTTTAGGATCGTATTGCGGTATTTTACTAGGAGAAGTTTTTTTGATTATTTTTTTCAGTTTTCGAGCGAAAGCGATATTTGCGGCATGTCCCGGTCGAGCAGCCATTATTTGGGCTTTAATAGGTCTACCAACCAATGCCAAATCACCAACAATATCTAGCAATTTGTGTCTTGCAGGTTCGTTTTTGTATCTTAAGCTAACGTTATTTAGAATGCCCTCTTTCTCTACTTCAACTTTAGGTTTATTCAGCAAATGCGATAAATGATCAAGCTCACCTGGTTTTACCATCCGATCAACCACGACGATGGCATTAGAAATATCACCACCTTTGATTAAATCTTGTTTGTAGAGTTCTTCTATTTCATGTAGAAAACAAAAAGTTCTTGCATCACTGATTTGCTCATAGAAATCTGTTAATTTATTCAATGAAGCATGCTGACTACCTAGAACGGGTGAGTTATAGTCCACCATAACAGTGACCCTGTAATCATCTAAAGGTAGTGCAATGATTTCAACATCACGTTTTTTATCTTCATAAAAAACACTATTAGGAAGTTCAAAGAAATTTCTTGGAGCTAATTGTTCTTCCAAACCAATTTCAAGAATGGCATCCATAAATTGTTTAGCACTACCATCCATAATGGGTGGTTCAGGGCCATCGATTTTTATGAGGACATTATCTATTTCCAGGGCCACTAAAGCTGACAATACGTGTTCTACTGTATTAATCCTTCCTCCATTTTGCTCTATGCTAGTACCTCGAGATAAATCTACGACATTTTCAACATCTGCATCAATGAGGGGCTGATTTTCTAAATCTATTCTTTGGAACTTAATTCCGTGATTAATTTTAGCGGGAGTAAAGGTCATATTACTCTCTACACCTGTGTGCAAGCCAATACCTGAAACGACTGCTTCTCCACTAACCGTATGTTGATTAAATTTCATTAAATTTTCGAGCTATAAATTTAGGAGTTTTTCCTCAATTGTTTCAATCTGCTTCATTATGTCAGGTAATTTTTTGAATATAGTGTAAGATCTCAGATAATTATTGAATTCAATAGCAGGAGTTCCGTATATGGTTTGTTCTAATTTTGTATTTTTCGATACACCAGATTGAGCCTGTATTTGCGTCTTAGCTGCTATTTTTAAATGTCCAGCAATCCCAACTTGTCCACCTATTTTACAATTTTCGGCTATTTTTACGGATCCAGCAACCCCTGTTTGAGCTGCAATTACTGTATTTTCTCCAATCATGGTGTTATGACCAATTTGTATTAAATTATCTAGCTTGACACCTTTTTTGATTAGTGTTGTATTAAAAGTGGCGCAGTCGATTACCGTATTTGCACCTACGTCTACATGATCTTCTAAAATAACATTACCCAATTGGGGTATTTTCTTGTAGGTGCCATCATCAAGAGGAGCATATCCAAAACCGTCACTTCCTATCACCGCTCCTGCTTGAAGTGTACAATTACTTCCTATCACACTTTTGGCATATATTTTCACTCCTGAATGTATGATTGATCGATCACCAATAGTGACATTATCACCAATATACGCATTGGGATAAATTTTTACTTGATTACCTATTTTTACGTTACTTCCAATATAAGCAAAGGCACCCACATAAATACCTGAACCTAATGAGGACGTTTTATGAACGAAACTGGGTTCTTCAATGCCATTTTTATCGAAAGACAGAAGCTGATCGTATGCTTCCAGAAGACTTGTAAAAGCTGCATAAGGATCTACGGTTCTAATCAGAGGCGTAGTTATACTTTTATTTAGAATAAGTTTTTCATCAACGATAACTGCTGAAGCACGAGTTTTGTAGATAAGGGGCTCGTATTTTGGGTTCGATATAAATGAAATACTTCCTTCCTCAGCATTTTCAATAGAACTGATGGTATTTACCTTAGTATCTTTTGAACCTTCCAATTTTCCTCCTATAAGATGAGTGATTTGCTCTAAGGTAAAATTCATTTAACTCTATATTTATTAACCGAAATAACCAATCACAAATATTCCGCTAAAGACATGTTTTTGGGATAGCAAAGATAATTTTTTTTTACAATTTTACTCATCACTTTTATATTGGGCAAATCAACGGCAGTTGTGATTTCTTCTACTTTACCATTTTTTCTTAATATACTTATGCTTTGATCCTTAACAGTGTAAGCTGCATTGGTAACATAGCCCTGTGTGATTAAGCTTTCTGTCATCTCAAGGCTCAATTTTAATTTTTTTGCAACTTTTTTTTTGATAGCTGTAAGTTGAGGTGGTTTCAGGGGTTTTTTGAGTATGTCAATTTTAAATAATCTTCTATCTTTTAAAGCGTGGCTTAAAATATTAATTACAGGATCTTCATGATCTAACCAATATTTGATACTTCCCCATATGTCATTATCATCAAGGTCCATAAAAGCTTGCAATAATTTTGGGTTTTTATTTAAATCTCGTGCTGAAAAATTATTCCTAATGAATAGACTGAGGGCGGGAGTAGCGGATACAGATTTGTTCTTATTCCAACATATTTTTACTCGTTTAATAAGTTCAATGAGCATTTTCTCACTGCAAATAGAAATTTTGTGTAAATAAACTTGCCAATACATGATTCTACGAGCGCTAATAAAATTTTCGATGCTATAAATTCCTTTTTCTTCTACTACCAGCTCGTCATCTACTACATTGAGCATTTTGATGATTCGCTCAGCACCTACCATGCCTTCTTGAACACCTGTAAAAAAACAATCTCTTTTGAGGTAATCGAGCCTATCCATATCTAGTTGACTTGAAACTAATTGGGTAAGAAATTTACGGGGATAAATACCTTTAAATATTTCAATGGCTAAAGTTAATTTACCTGCAAATTCTTTATTCAATTCATTAAGAGTCCACTCAGTAATGCTTTCATGAGAAACATCTTTGAAAAGACTGAATTCCAAGGTGTGGGAAAAAGGGCCATGACCAATGTCGTGCAGAAGAATAGCAATCAGGGCACCTTCGTATTCGTCCTCAAAGATCATTTGACCTTTTTCTTGCAGACTGTCCAACGTTTTTCTCATTAAATGCATCGCTCCCAAAGCATGACTAAATCGTGAATGAATAGCGCCAGGATACACATAATCAGATAGTCCTAATTGCTTTATTCTTCGTAGTCGTTGAAAATAGGGATGCTCAATGATATTAAAAATGAATTCATTTGGTATGTTTATGAAACCATAAACAGGATCATTAAATATTTTCTTTTTATTCAAAGTATATTCGAGTTAATTAAAGTGTGAACATACAAAAGGATTTTCGTAAAAATGCAGCAATATAAAATTTTATGGGCCGATGATGAGATTGATCTATTAATGCCTCATATTATATTTTTGGAATCTAAAGGATATCAGGTAATTCCAGTAAACAGTGGTAATGATGCATTAGATGAGGTCGAAAAACAGTACTTTGATATTATTTTTCTTGATGAGAATATGCCAGGAATATCTGGGATTGAAACGCTACGAGAAATTAAATTATCATTTCCCAATATTCCTGTTGTTATGATTACTAAAAATGAGGAAGAAAATATAATGGAAGATGCCATTGGTTCTCAAATTTCTGATTATTTGATTAAGCCCTTAAATTCAAAGCAAATCCTACTTTCTGTTAAAAGGTTATTGGATAAAAAGCGCATAGTGACTGAAAAAACAAATTTAAGCTATCAAAAAAAATTTACTGACGTAAGTCATCAAATAGCAGATGCAGCAAATTATGAAGAATGGATTGCGGTATATAGAAATTTGGTTCGTTGGGAATTATTAATTGACGAAACCAATGAAAAAGACATGTCAGAAATTATACAATTCCAAAAAGCTGAAGCGAATCAAAAATTTGCAAATTTTATTCGATCAGATTACGAAGGTTGGATTAATTCTTCTGAAAACCCATTGCTTTCTCATCAAGTGCTTAAAGAAAAAGTTTTTCCAAAACTTGCGCAGAGTAATGTTTTTCTCATTGTTATTGATAATTTAAGATGGGATCAATGGGAAATAATTGAACCAGAAATCGCCCAGTTTTTTGAAATAGAGAAAAAAGAAACTTACTTTTCTATTTTACCAACTACGACCAATTATGCAAGAAACGCACTGTTTGCGGGTTTAATGCCCGCAGATATTGAAAATCAGTATCCCGATTTTTGGACAAAAGAAAATGAGGAAGGCTCTAAAAATAAATTTGAGTCGGATTTGTTAGCAGCTCAACTTGTACGATATAATTTAGAAATAAAATTTAATTATTATAAAATAATCAAAACACAGGAGGCTAAGCAGATAGAACAGAAATTAGATGAGCTCCTAAAAGCATCTCTAAATATAATGGTTTACAATTTTGTTGATATGCTTTCACATGCCAGAACAGACATGCATATGATCCGAGAATTGGCTCCAAATGAATCTGCTTACCGGGCATTGACTAAAACATGGTTTACACATTCATCTCTTTTTGAAGTTCTTAAAAAACTATCTTTGAAAAACGTTAAAGTTATGATCACTACTGATCATGGAACAATCCGGGTAAAAACTCCTGAAAAAATCAAGGCAGATAGAAATACCAATAATAACTTAAGGTTTAAAATAGGAAAGAATTTGGAGTTCAACTCAAAATCGGTATTTTATATGCGCAAACCTGAATTATTTAAACTACCTAAATTAAATTTGACTTCATCTTATATTTTTGCTTTAGAAGAATCATTCTTTGCGTACGCAAAGAATTTCAATCATTATGCCAATCATTATGAAGATACTTTTCAGCATGGGGGTATCAGTATGGAAGAGATGATGATTCCTTTTATAACCCTTAAGCAAAAAAAATGATTTATTCTTTGTATCAGATTGATGAAATTGCTAGTGAAATCATTGATGATCTAAAAGATTATAAAGTGATCTGTGTCAATGGCGATATGGGAGTGGGCAAGACTACCTTAATTAAAAAAATTGGTCGGCTTTTAGGAGTAAGTGATGATATCCATTCACCTACTTTTAATATTGTTAATGAATATAATTCTGGTAATAATCAACCAATTTATCACTTCGATTTTTATAGAATAAATAATGTTTTAGAAGCAGTGAATTTGGGCATTGAAGATTATTTTTACAGTAATCATGTATGTTTCATCGAGTGGTCTGAGAAAGTATCTGCCTTGTTGCCTGAAAAACATTTTAACGTAAATATTAAATTAATATCTCACAGTCAGAGAGAAATTAGTTTCGAATCAAGTGACAGAATATGACAAATTTGAATTTGAGAAATTTAGCAGGGCTAATGCTTTATATACTCTAGAAAAAAAATCTAAATTATTAACAATTAGTGCGCCATCGTAGAGGATATACACGGAAACAGAATTTCCTTAAAGCCTGAATCCGTCGAATTAAATCCTCAGAATGGTTACTGGATATATTTAGAAGCATCTGCCTTTGGTGTAACTAATTATGCAAACAGGACAAAGGGCTGTGGCTGGGCACATTAGTTATGATCAAAAATGGTTGATACTTTCGATGCTGTTATTAAGGTTGAATCAACAATTATAGAAGAGATAAGTTTATCGCCAATAGGTGCTTCCTTGATATCTATAATTCAACCAGGACGGTAGTCTATTAAAATTATTGAATGGCATCGATACCTCTAAGGAAACTTTTCAAACCAATCATAGTTAAGTTTAATTTAAATTTCAAGAATATCAGTTTATTAGCGGCTGAATGATTTTAAAGATTTTGAATATTTTGCTTGAGTTTTTGAATTTTAGTCTCTGCATCGTGTTGCTTTTTTTTCTCTATTTCTAAAACGGTAGGGGGCGCATTTTTTACAAAACGTTCATTATTCAATTTTTTTAGAACAGTTTCAAGAAATCCACGTGTATAGTTTAATTCTTTTTGAAGAGTTTCACGTTCTGCATCATTATTTATAGTTTTAGTAGATAAGATGTAAAATTCCTTTGATTGAATCACGAAGGCATGACTTCTTTCTGGTTTCTTCTCTGAAAATGAAATTTTTTCTAAATTTGCAATTTTAATCAAAGAAGTTTCAATGGTCTTAAAATAGATGGCTGCGCTATTGATAATTAAGATAAGTTTCATCTTTTGAGCAATTTGATTTTTATTTCTGATGTTTCTTATCTGCGAGATAATTTCAAATAGAAATGATGCATCGGTTAAAATAGATTTATCAAATTTTTCAGTTTCAGGCCATTGGGCAATAATTAAATCATTACCCGACGCTCTTTTTCGCAATGCATGCCATATCTCCTCTGTAATAAAAGGCATAAATGGGTGTAATACTTTTATTAATTGCTCCAAAAAAGAAATAGTCTGTTGATGAGTTTTAGCATCTATTGGGGCTTGATAATTAGGCTTTATCCACTCCAAGTACCAGCTGCAAAAGTCATTCCAAATCAGCTTATAAGCGGTCATTAAGGCATCAGATATTCTAAATTTAGAAAAGTGATTTTCTAGCTCTAACAATACTTTTTGGAAATTGGATTCAAACCAAAGAATGGCTAATTTATTTTCACTAGGTTGTTCAAGTTCTTTGACATCCCAACTTTGAATGAGTCGAAAAGCGTTCCAAATTTTGTTGGAAAATTTTTGGCCTTGCACTACCAGCTTTTCATCGAAGAGTAGGTCATTACCCGCAGGAGAGCTCAAAAGCATTCCGGTTCTGACACCATCTGCTCCATATTTTTTTATGAGATCTAAAGGATTGGGAGAATTGCCCAATGATTTAGACATTTTTCTTCTTTGTTTATCCCGAACAATTCCCGTGAGATACACATTATTAAAAGGTTTTTTCCCTGTATATTCATAGCCTGCAATTACCATACGAGCGACCCAGAAAAATAAAATTTCTGGAGCTGTTACTAGGGTGTCTGTGGGATAAAAATAATCTAATTCCTTGTTTTTGGTAGGTAATATTTTACCTATTTCACTGTTAAAGGTTTGATCGTTAAACCCATCAAACACGGCTAAAGGAAAAAGCCAAGATGAAGCCCAAGTATCCAGAACATCCTCGTCTTGATGAAGATCAGATGGTTTTAAATTTTGGTTGTTTGATTTTTTTTGTGCTAGTTCGAGTGCTTCTTGTTCATTCAAGGCAACCACATAATCATCATCACCTTTACCGAAATAATAAGCCGGAATGCGTTGGCCCCACCAAAGCTGTCGAGAGATACACCAATCACGGACATTTTTCATCCAATAATTATAGGTATTCTTGAATTTAGGCGGGAAAATTGTAATTTCGTCATCCATAACTACGTTATGAGCAGTCTTTGAGATGGATTTCATTTTTATGAACCATTGCAACGATAACTTTGGCTCAATTACCGAATTTGTCCTTTCTGATCTTCCGATTCTCGTATTAAATTTATCTTCATTTACAAGGATTTTCATTACTTTCATATCCTTGACAATTTGTTTCCTTACTTCAAACCTATCCATCCCAATGTATTTTTTAACTCCGCAAGCCGGAGTCAACTTACCATCTAAACCAATAATATCAATTATTTCAAGGTCATGACGCAGGCCGATCTCATAATCGTTGGTGTCATGGGCTGGAGTAACTTTTAAACAACCTGTTCCAAAGTCCATGGTTACATATTCATCAGCAATGATAGGCACACTTCTATTGACAAATGGAATAATTACAGTTCTTCCAACAAGATGTTTATAGCGATCGTCATTTGGGTTTACAGCTACCCCTGAATCTCCCATTATGGTTTCCGGTCTTTGAGTGGCAATAACAATATGCTCAGTGCTATTTTCAATCTTATATTTAACAGAATAAAGTTTTGATATTTCACCATCTTCCTTATAAATCACCTCTTCATTTGAGACTGCTGTTTGAGCCTTCACATCCCAATTGACCATACGAAGACTTCGATAGATATAACCTTTGTTAAAAAGATCGACAAACACTTTAATAACCGATGAATAATAATTCTTATCCATAGTAAAAGTGGTTCTTTCCCAATCGCATGAAGCCCCTAACTTTTTTAATTGTTCAAGTATGATACCTCCATATTTTTCTTTCCATCCCCAAGCATAATTCATGAACTCCTCTCTACTGAGATCACTTTTTTTGATCCCTTTTGCTCTCAGCATTTTCACAACTTTTGCTTCAGTAGCAATAGATGCATGATCTGTACCTGGAACCCAACAAGCTTCAAAGCCTTGCATCCTTGCCTTTCTTATTAGAATGTCTTGTATGGTATTATTGAGCATATGACCCATATGAAGTACCCCTGTGACATTAGGGGGAGGGATGACGATGCTAAAAGGTTTTTTATCAGGATTTACTTGTGCGTTGAAATGTCCTTTATCCATCCAATGTTGGTACCATTTGTCTTCAACTTGAGCGGGATCATATTTGGTTGATAGGGTCATTTTTTTTTTGAATTTTACTATTTTCGTAAAACTAATTATATCTCAAATAAAGGACACCTACATTACAGATAATTTGTCCTTTAATAATTGAATTAATATTAATTAAAATGCAAATTGTGATTTGAATACTTGTAATTCATTTAACAGAGGGATAGATGTAAATTGATTAACATATTCAAATATTTTACTTCTGAGGCTTACGTTGAGTTCTCTAAGTGTCATATGTTGATTAGCATAAATAAATTCTAGGTCTGGATACAATTCCTTGAGGACATCTAAAATCTCCATAATCTGCAAATTTTTATCCACAATGTTATATGTGCCGCTTGGAATTTCTTTCAAAACGCATTGTTCTATAGTCCGAACCAAGTGGTCAATATGAATAAATGCTCTGGTCTGTTTCCCATTTCCGAATATTTGAATTCGATTTGTGAAATGGGCATCAAACATAAATTTATTAATGACCGCATCAAAACGCATGCTTTTACTGAATCCATAAACATTCCCTCCCCTAAGTATGATAGCATTACTTTTTCCCATAAGTCTGTTAACATGCCCTTCCCCTCTAAGTTTTGATATTCCATAATGTGTTTGTGGATTAGTAGGGGTGGATTCATTTGCCAAGGCAGCGCCTGTACCATATACGGCCGTGCTGCTTAGGTAGATAAATTTAGAAATTCTAGTATCCTCTGCAGCATAAACGACTTCCGCAGTACCCCAATGATTTACTTGTTCAAAAAAATGTGGATCTGTATTGGCAAAGGGTGTAGTTACCATTGCAGCTAAATGAATGAGTACATCAGTGTCTTTCAATTGTTTTTTTAATAATCGGGAGTCTAATATTTCGCCATGAATAAAATCTATTTTGGACAAAAAAATTGATTTATTTCCAAGAAAAAGGCTTCTATGACCTCTACTTAAATTATCATAAATAATGATTTTACTAATTTCATTGCTGAGTGCCAATTTTGTTAATAGTTCAGTACCTACATATCCTGCTCCTCCAGTAATTAATATATTCATTCTTTAGTAATTAAATCAGTTTGCAAGCCACATTCAATTTTATTTAAGCCAAACCAACGAGCTTCTCGTACTTGCATTTCTAAATTTATTTTTCTTGTACAAGGTTCACAGCCTATACTTATATAACCACGCTCCTCAAGTGGATGTCTAGGAATATTGTATTTTTTGAGATAGTTAAGTATTTTTTTTCCATCCCAATCGAGCATGGGATGAAATCTTATTGTACTATGGGGTGCAACTTGCTCTGCCTTCATGGTACTTCTAATTGCATTTTGATCTGCACGAATGCCGTTAATCCAAACATCATAACCGGCCAAAACAGTTTCTAATGGTTGTATTTTATTAATTGAACAGCAATGATCAGGATCTGATGTATACAAAAGTTTTCCATTACGATCTTTTTGTAAGTACTTTGGGGTAGCGGGTTTTATATCAAGAACCATTAAGTCAAAGAGGTCAGCAATTTCATCTTTAAATCTAACTGTTTCGGGAAACAGATAACCCGTATTAATAAAAAATATTGGTATTTTTGGTATGATTTCTCTTATAATATGGAGTAGAACTAAGCTATGAGATTGAAAAGACGATGTAGTAAAGATTCGCTTTCCTGTTTGTTGATATTCAGTAATTTTCGCTTTAATTTCAGTAATTTCCATTTTTTGCAGTTGTAAAAGAATTAATTATTCAAGTGAATCAAAATTAAATAGGAGATAATTGTTTAAAATAGTGAACTAATCTTCTTTTTTTTTGATTTTTATCATCCAAAGTTAATCTTTGCGCAACTGAATAAATTTAAAATGGAAAAAGTTTCGGTTTTTAGAAAAGAGCATTTTAACGCGGCTCATAGGCTCCATAATCCAAATATCTCAGATATTGAAAATCTGAAAATCTTCGGAAAATGTAACAATGCTAATTATCACGGTCACAATTACGATTTGATTGTAAAATTAACAGGTGAAGTGGATGCTAAAACAGGTTATGTATACGATATGAAATTGTTGGGAGATATCATTAAGGAAAATGTACTTGACCGTTTTGATCACAAAAATTTAAACTTAGATGTAAAGGAATTTGAAGGACTCAATCCGACTGCAGAAAATATCGCTATAACTATTTATAAAATATTAAAAGCGAAAATTGAAAATCGTTACGAAATAAAAATATTATTGTATGAAACCGAAAGAAACTTTGTCGAATACCCCTCTCACTGAGGATGATGGTCATAACTTATTTTCTTATGATACACCCTTGAGGGCAGATGCCTTTGAGAAAGATGATGATCTAAAGATAGAGCTAATAGAAAAACACTTTAGAGAAATTATGCATGTCTTAGGTATGGATTTGAGTGATGATAGTTTAAAAGGCACTCCGCATAGAGTTGCGAAAATGTACGTTAAAGAGGTGTTTTCAGGATTAAACCCATCTAAAAAGCCGACTACAAAACTTTTTGACAATAAATATAATTATGATCAAATGTTAGTGGAGAAAGACATCACTTTCTATTCACATTGCGAGCATCATTTTGTCCCTATCTTTGGGAAGGCACATGTTGCCTATTTTTCAAGTGGTAAAGTTATTGGGTTATCCAAAATCAATAGGATTGTACAGTATTTTTCTAAAAGACCTCAAGTGCAAGAAAGGCTAACAGTACAAATTGCCGAGGAGCTCAAAAAACTTTTGAATACAGAAGACGTAGCTGTAGTCATGGATGCTAAACACATGTGTGTTTCGTCAAGAGGAGTTGGAGATACCAATAGTCAAACTGGAACTGCATATTTTTCAGGAAAATTTAATGATCAGGCCGTGCGTTCTGAGTTTTTGAATTATGTCAATTCAAATGCTTCAAGTTAATTTTTAATTCTTTCTAGCAGCATTGATGTTTTTGAGAATTTTTTAAGTGGAAGTATCAAAATATATTTTTTTACAAATTGTGTTTGCGTTGCTGTTCGTAATATGTTTTGTTCCACAATATCATATATTTGCCAAAAATTTAAAATACCTATAAAATGGAATACTCTATCTATCTTGTACCTGGCTTTGCGATAGTAGGCCTTATCGCGATGGCATTTAAAGCCAAATGGGTAATCAATCAAAACGCTGGTGATGAAAATATGCAAGGTCTGGCTTCTCATATCAAAGAAGGAGCTTTAGCATTTTTGTCTGCTGAATACCGAGTACTCATCATTTTTGTGGTAATAGCTGGTGCATTTCTTGCTTTAGTTTCATCATTTATCGAATCGACTAGCTCTTTCATTGTTGTAGCTTTCGTTATAGGTGCCGTTTTTTCAGGCCTTGCTGGAAATATAGGAATGCGTATTGCAACTGAAGCAAATGTTCGAACCACCGAAGCCGCCAGAACTAGTCTTCCAAATGCTTTGGCAGTTTCTTTTTCGGGAGGTATGGTAATGGGTTTAGGCGTTGCAGGTTTGGCGGTTTTTGGATTGAGTGTCATTTTTATTATTCTGTTCCAATTTTTTATGGGTGGTGAATGGAGCATTGATGGTAATGAAAAAATGACTTTAGTATTAGAAACGCTAGCTGGATTTTCACTGGGAGCCGAATCAATTGCTCTTTTTGCACGAGTGGGTGGAGGTATTTATACTAAAGCGGCAGATGTAGGTGCAGATTTAGTTGGGAAAATAGAGGCAGGTATACCTGAAGACGATCCTAGAAACCCGGCAACCATTGCAGATAATGTTGGTGATAATGTTGGAGATGTTGCTGGAATGGGTGCTGATTTATTTGGATCTTATGTAGCTACTGTTTTAGCGTCAATGGTATTGGGAAATTATGTGATTCGTGACATGGGAGGTGCAATTAATGATAATTTTGGTGGAATGGGAACTATATTGTTGCCTTTAGTTATCGCAGGGGTAGGTATTTTGTTTTCAATATTTGGTAGTTTTTTCATTAACATTAAGAGTAATGAAGCCAAAGAACAAGAAATTCAAAATGCATTAAATATAGGTAATTGGAGCTCCATTGTAATGACGGCTATCGCTTCATATTTCATTATTAGTTTAATGCTACCGGAATTCATGACAATGAATTTCTTTGGAATAGGTACAGTAGAAGTGTCCAGAATAAATGTTTTTGGAAGTGTAATGATAGGTTTAGTTGTAGGTGCAGCCATTTCTTACTTCACTGAGTATTATACAGGTTTGGGAAAAAAGCCTGTAACGTCAATTATTGAAAATTCAGCAACTGGAGCTGGAACTAATATTATTGCGGGTTTATCGACAGGAATGATGTCTACATTTGCACCAATTTTATTATTTGCTGCAGCCATATGGGGTACTTACACGTTAGCTGGATTTTATGGAGTGGGAATCGCAGCCTCAGCCATGATGGCAACAACAGCCATGCAATTGGCGATAGACGCTTTTGGGCCTATTGCAGATAATGCAGGGGGCATTGCAGAGATGAGTCAACTTCCCAAAGAGGTGAGAGAGCGTACAGATGTTTTAGATTCGGTTGGAAATACGACAGCTGCTATTGGAAAGGGCTTTGCAATTGCCTCGGCAGCACTCACAGCGCTTGCACTATTTGCGGCTTATGTAACCTTCACGGGTATTGACGGCATCAATATTTTTAAAGCAGACGTACTTGCGGCACTCTTTGTAGGTGCAATGATACCCGTAGTATTTTCAGCAATGGCTATGAGATCAGTAGGTCGCGCTGCTATGGAGATGGTGATGGAAGTAAGACGTCAATTCAAAGAAATTCCTGGAATTATGGAAGGTACCGGAATTCCAGAGTATGGTAGATGTGTTGATATTTCTACTAAAGCGGCTATTAAAGAAATGATGCTTCCTGGTGCTTTAACTATTGTCAGTCCTATTATTATAGGATTTTTTATGGGACCTGAGGCATTAGGGTCTTATATGGCTGGTGTAACGGTATCAGGTGTATTATGGGCTATTTTTCAGAATAATGCAGGGGGAGCATGGGACAACGCAAAAAAATCATTTGAGGCAGGTGTAATGATCAATGGTGAGATGTCTTATAAAGGATCTGAAGCACATAAAGCGGCCGTTACGGGAGACACCGTTGGCGATCCATTCAAAGATACATCGGGACCTTCAATGAATATTTTAATAAAACTAACCTGTTTGATCGGTTTGGTTATTGCGCCAATTTTGGGTGAAATGTATGGTAACGTTCATCAGACATTTAATCATGAGGATGTAGACGTAATGGTTATAATAAATACTGAAGAGGAAAAAAGAAGTTCTGTTGCAGCTAAAGATGTTGAACTAAAGGTACAATAATAATTTATAATACTTATGTTGAAATAGAGCACTATTTCATTATTAGGCGCATAAAATGTTGATTTATAGAAATCTTGAGTAACTGAATATTTAATTAAAGTTTTAATTAGTTTACTTCTTTTGAAAGAGTTATGCATTTATAAATAATTTCATAATCTTTGTAGAGCAAAAGCCTTAGAACATTTTTATTGGAAGAAATCAAAATAAAGACTGTATGCATACGCAGTTTCATCCCATAGTTTTTATTTTTATCACTTTGAATGTGTCAATCAAACCTCGATGCGATAACTCTTGCCAAAAATCAAATCATGATCTTTTTAATTAGAAAATCTATATTAATATGATTTATATAGTTTTAAAGGGTTACCCATTCTACATCTTTTGTATCTATTGCAGATCAAGATTACACATGTCATGACAGAGCAACAAATACTTGATCATATTTCTCGAGGAGATGAATCCGCTCTAGATTATTTGTACAAAAAATATTATCCCATGATGACCAAAATGGTTCTTAAAAATAATGGTACGGTCGAGGAAGCAAATGATGTCTATCAAGATGCTTTAATCGTTTTTTGGCAAAAAGCCATTAGTGGAAATCTTAAAATTACGGCTAAAATAAGTACCTATTTATATAGTATTTGTAAAAATTGTTGGCTGAAAGAATTAAATCGTAAAAAGCGATTGAGCTATACAGAACATGAGGTATCAATGGCTGAACCAAATCATGAGGATATAATGTCAAAAGTGGTTCAGGATGCGATGGAGGTATTGGGTGACCCTTGTAAAAGTGTTCTGATCTATTATTACTTCAATCAGATGTCGATGTCAGAGATAGCAGATCGTATGAATTATTCTAATGCCAATACTGTCAAAGCAAAAAAATATAAATGTAAAAAGCGCTTGGATGTGCTTATTAAGAAAAATTACAGTCAAGAGGATTTTTTTAGTTAAATGAAAATCAGGGATCAAGAAGAGGCAATAGCAAAATATTTAACTCAGCAAATGACTAAGGCTGAAAAGAGTGATTTTGAGGAAAAGATCCAGGAGAGTCCTCGTTTAGCTCAAAAACTCAAGTTTGAAAAACAGATTGTTGAGGGAATAAAAAGTTACCAAAAAGGGATTTTAAAATCTCGCTTAAATCAATTACGCTTAGGATCAAGTATTGTAGAAAAGATTTCTACCACCACAAAAGTCATATTATCTACCATGACTGTATTAATTTTTGGCGGCTATTGTTATTATTTATTAAATTCAAATGAAAAGTTGTTCATTGAAAATCAAGAAACGAATGGAATTACTGATGTAATTAAAGAGACTCAAAATTCAAATATTTCTCAGAGGATAGATACAGTAAAAGAGGGTTCTATTGATAAAAAAGAATATGAAAGAGCTACATCAATGACAAAAGGGATAGAAAATACGACTGAGAATAACCTGGATAAAATTTCTAAAAAACAGATAAATAAAAAATTAGAATTAGATAAAGAAATTCTCGAAACTGAGATAGAGGTGGAGCTTCCAGAAATTGACGGATCTGAAATTTTCTTTAATGAATCATTAGAGCCTACCCAAAAATTTTCTGACGATTTGTTGTCGAACCAAGTTAGAATCGATCGCAATTCTGACTTGATTGTAGAAATCGAAAGGAAAAAGTCTAAAAAATTAAAATATATATACTCGGGTGAAAAATTAATTTTAATTGGAGATTTTTCTTCCTCACCTTATCAAATTATTGAAGACAACACAAAGGCTAAAAAGAGACTCTATTTGTACTTTGAGCAAAAGTATTATATTCTAACGTTAACTTCTGAGAAGAAAGTCTTGATGCCTGTGAAAGATATAAGATTATTAGATTATTTGGTTGATTTAAGAAACAAATAATAAGTTCAGACTATTTTTTCGTTATTTTGTATCTTGCGCATCACAATGAAAGAACCTAAAAGGCAGAAAAGAAAATTAGGAAGTTTCCCTTTTCTCAGTGTAATATTCAGTATTACCTTGTCACTTGTGGTCATGGGAATTTTTGGTGTTTCATTTATCTACCTTAAAACCCTTACTTCTATCGTTCGATCAAACGTCGAAATTCAGGTCTATCTAGATAAATCTATTAGTGATCATGATGTGAAAAGATTGGAGAAAATTATGACCACCAGATCTTATATTCGATCAGAAGATTCGATAGAAGTTATAAAATTTATTAGTAAAGAAATGGCCGCTGCAATATTTTTAGAAGATACTGGAGAAGACTTCACTAAATTTCTTGGAGATAATCCACTGAGAGATGCTTTTTCGATAAAAATCGCAAATCAATATCAATCAGTTGATAGTTTAAAGTCAATAGAGAAAGATTTAAGAAGGTTATCAGGAGTTTATGAAGTGGTTTTTCAGGAATATTTAGTAACCAGCATCAATAAAAATTTACGGAAAATTGGAATATTTTTTTTGGGAATGACCTTAATACTACTAGTTGCGGTTGTTGTTTTGATTAACAATACTATAAGAATAGCCCTCTTCTCTCAGAGGTTTTTAATCAGGAGTATGCAATTAGTGGGTGCGACTAAACGATTTATAAGGTGGCCGTTCTTGAAAAGATCTTTAATATATGGCCTGATATCTGGTGTTTTGGCATCAGGAATCATTTTTGGTCTTATTCAATTTGTACAGCATCAAATTGAGGATTTAAATAAACTTTACGCAGAAGAACCCTTTTTTATATTATTTGCGCTTTTGATATTTTTGGGTGTTTTAATATCCTATTTTAGTACTCTATCCTCTATTAGACGCTATTTGAAAATTTCACTAGATGAACTTTATTAAACAGAAAGAAATGTCAATTCAAACTAAATTTGCTTTTAAAAAAATAAATTATCTTATTATGATTTTAGGGATTGCTGTGATCCTTTTTGGCTTTGTAATCATGTCCTTAGACCAAGAGACTTATGGATTTGGATTCTTAGGCTTAACTTTAGGTCCAATAATAGTTTTTTTAGGATTTATGATTCAATTCGTTGCCATTTTGTATAAATCAAAAAAAGCAACAAATTAAAGCTATAAATGACTTGGATTGATGCGCTTATTTTGGGGATTATTCAAGGTCTCACAGAATTTCTACCCATCAGTAGCAGTGGGCATTTAGAAATAGGTGTGGTTTTATTAGGAATCAATTCAACAAATAATCTTTTGTTCACCCTAGTGGTCCACTTGGCAACTTGCCTGAGTACCATTTTTGTTTTTCACAAAGAAATCTTTTCGTTAATTGAGGGATTATTGAAATTTAAATGGAATGATTCGACACAATTTATCTTGAAGATAATCATTTCAATGATTCCTGTGGGTGTTATAGGACTTCTTTTTGAAACTAAAATTGAGACTTTATTCGAAGGTAACTTATTTCTAGTTGGGGGTATGTTAATTCTAACTTCTATATTGCTATTTTTACCACGCTATATCACTCAGGCTTCGGGTGAAGTTACATTTGGAAAATCTTTGGTTATTGGTTTGGCACAAGCGATAGCCATTTTACCGGGAATATCACGATCTGGTTCCACTATTGTGATGGCACTAATATTAGGGGTAAGTAGGGAAAAAGCAGCAAAATTTTCTTTTTTAATGGTACTTTTGCCAATTATTGGAGCGAGTCTACTTAAAATTAAAAGACATATTGATTTTCCGGACTCAGAACGCGAAATAAATACTTTGGTCTTATTTCTAGGATTTATAGCTGCTTTTATTTCTGGATACTTGGCTTGCCGATGGATGGTGAAAATTGTTAAAAAAGGAAAGCTGACATATTTTGCTATTTATTGCCTCTTTTTAGGCTTGACCGCTATTTCTTTTAGTTGTTTTCTATGAGCATGACAGGGGAAGGAAGTTTATTACTGATAAATAAACCTAAAAATTGGACTTCATTTGATGTGGTCAATAAGTTAAAACACTTACTCAAAATAAAGAAAATAGGTCATGCGGGTACCTTGGACCCTTTGGCAAAGGGCTTGTTGCTCATTGGGATTGGTAAGTACACCAAAAAACTCGAAAGTCTTCAAGGATTAGATAAGACCTATGAAGGTATCATCGAAATAGGCAAAACGACGCCCTCATTCGATTTAGAAACACCTTTTGACTCTGCCTCGGACTACAGGAATATAAAACCTCAAGAAATAGTGTTAGCAGTTGAGACTTTAACTGGAGAATTAGACCAAATTCCACCCGTTTTCTCTGCCATTAAAGTTAATGGGCAGCGGGCTTATAAAAGTGCTCGAAAAAACGAGAAGATTTTGCTTAAATCAAGAAAGATTAAAATATACAAATTTGAGATTATCCAGTTAATTTTACCTGAAATTCATTTTAGAGTCGTGTGTTCAAAGGGTACTTATATAAGAAGTCTCGCGAAAGATTTAGGTGAGAAATTGGGGGTAGGAGGATATTTAAAGGAATTAATAAGAACACAAGTTGGGGAATATAAATTGGAAAACGCCCTTCTGCTTGGCCAATTAATTGATCAAATTAACTATTATAATGAAAGTAATTGATCATTTTCAAGAATTAGATGATTGTACTTTACCAATTGTAACAAGCGGAACTTTTGATGGGGTCCATTCAGGACATTTCAAAATCTTAAATGGTTTAGTTAAGCAAGCCCAAGACCGTGGAGGTGAAAGTGTGGTTATTACTTATTGGCCGCATCCTAGATTCGTATTGGGGATGGGGTCGAGTTCATTGAAATTACTTAGTACGTTTGATGAAAAAGTAAAACTAATGAGCGATATAGGGATTGATTATTTGCTCAAAGTACGTTTTTCAAAAGAGTTTTCCGAATTATCACCGGAAAATTTTGTTCAAAAAATATTGATAAAAGGAATTAAAGCTAAAAAATTTATTATTGGTTATGATCACCGCTTTGGTAAAAATCAAACAGGAGACATTGATTTTTTAAAAAAAAATAAAAAACGTTTTGGCTTAGAGATCGAAGAAATTTCAAGATTGGATATCGATCAAGTAGGGATCAGTTCTACCAATATTCGTCAGGCTTTAGCGGCAGGAGAAGTAGATACTGCTCAAGGATATCTCGGTCGTTATTATAGTATATCAGGTATAGTAATCCGAGGAGATCAGATCGGTAGAAAATTGGGATTTCCTACTGCAAACCTCTTTATATCTGAATCTTATAAATTAATTCCTTCAGATGGTGTGTATGCCATATTAGTATATTTGGGAGTTGAGCGCTTCAATGGCATGCTCAATATAGGGTGGCGTCCTACGGTAAAAGGTAAAAAAAAGACTATTGAAGCACATTTGTTTGATTTCAATAAAGATATTTATGGAATTCACTTGAGGGTTGAATTGGTTTCGATCATTCGTAAAGAAATTGAATTTAATCATTTAGATGATTTGAAAGCTCAATTGAGGAAAGATAGCTTGGCAACGAAAAAATTATTAGGTAAGATTAATTACAGCACATGAAGGAGTCAGAAATAAAGTTTAAGGTATCCCTTGACCATGAGAATATTCCAGAAAAAATAGAATGGGATGCAGATGAAAAGGAAAAAATAGGTTATTCAGAAACCAAGTCTATAAGTGTTTCATTGTGGGATAGTGAGGAAAAAAACACTTTAAGAATTGATCTATGGACAAAGGATATGCCTTTAGATGAAATGAAGCGATTTTATATTGATTGTTTGGGTGGCATTGGTCAGACTATATTGAATGCGACTGGGGATCAATATATGTCAAATGAAATTAATGGACTTTGTGATAAGTTGGTTGCACATGTAAAAAAGGAAATAAAATAAAAAGTTAGGTTTTAGAGAAATTGTGTGAGATTTTTTTAAATAAAATAATTTGATGTGCATTGTTATGCAACAAATGATGTTGGGCTTTTTGACCTAGATTCATATTATGTTTAGCTTTTTCTTATGGTAAATGAAATTCCAAAAAAAGTATTAAGTGGTTAATTCGATTATTTTAAATTACTTACTAATAAAATAAAAAATTTAATTTTGCTTCTCTAAAATCTAAAAAACTTATTGTGTTTAGTTGAATCATTATTCCATTTTAATAAAAAAAATAACTATTATTATCAAAATAATTACAATAGGGGATTTATGAAGTTTGTTATTTCAAATATTTTAATACTTTGTGGGCTTTTACTCTGTCCATTGTTGTCTCATGCTCAGAGAAGTATTTCAGGGAATATTATAGATGAAAATAATAAGGGTATAGCAGATGCAAGTATCATTATTAAGAATTCCGAAATGGGTACTCAATCCAACGCCGATGGTAGTTTTTCCCTGAATTTACCAGAACAATTAAAATCGATTATCGTTAGTGCCGAGGGATTTGAAACTCAAGAAATAAACATTGGGGCGAAATCTTTTTTCGATATTAAGTTGATAAAGAATTTTAAACAAAAATCTAGGACACAGATATCTGGAGTTGTTTTGGATAAAGAGAATAGCGAACCCTTGATTGGAGTTAATATTATAGTCCAGGGAACTGTATTGGGAACCGTTACAGATTTAGATGGAACATTTGTTCTAAGTGTGCAAGCAGCGCCTCCAATTTTGTTGGCTGTTTCAAGTATTGGATATAATAGTCAAGAAATCGAAATTAATGACTCTAATGTTGGAGATTTAGAAATTATTCTGGAAGAGGCCGTTGAGATTGGTCAAGAGGTAGTGGTTTCTGCTTCTAGAATCGAAGAGCGAATACTTGAATCTCCAGTTACTGTAGAGAAAATGAATATTTTAGATATCCAAAATACCTCAGCCGATAATTATTATAAAGCCATTGCCAATTTGAAGGGTATCGATGTAACCTCTAGTAGTATTAATTTCCAAGTCTACAATTCACGAGGATTTTCCAACAATGGAAATACGAGATTTGTGCAATTAATTGATGGAATGGACACACAAGCTCCTGCTTTGAACTTTCCGATAGGAAATTTAAATGGTCCTTCGGAGTTGGATGTTGAATCCATTGAGTTTATTCCGGGACCTTCCTCTGCATTATATGGACCTAATGCATTTAATGGAGTGCTGCTCATCAATAGCAAGAATCCTTTTGAATATCAAGGTTTGAGTGCCTTTCAAAAGATAGGAATGAATCATATAAATGATACCCAATCTAATTATACTGCCCAACCCATGTACGAGGCATCAATACGTTATGCTAAAGCCTATAACAATAAATTTGCCTTTAAAGTGAATTTTTCTTACCAGGTTGCTGAAGATTGGCATGGAAATTCTGATGTGGATAGAAATGCATCTACCAATCCATTTGCTAGTATTGGTGGAGTTAATCCAGGGGCAGATAGGTTGCATTTTCAAGGTGATGAGGCAGGTGTTAATTTAGCCTTACTTGCTCAAAGTGATGATTTTTTAACTTATGGCCAGCTACCACTTAATAAATTTTCTAACAATAAATTTCCTCGAACTTATATTTCAGCAGGAGATCTCCCCAATCATGCGGTAAATATTACCCCTTATCAAGAAATTGATCTTATTGATTATCGTGCTAAAAACCCTAAATTCAATACAGCAATTCATTATCGATTGAATGACAAGGCTGAACTCAGTTATACATTTAATGGGGGTTGGGGAACAACTATTTATACCGGTGCTCAACGATATTCACTGAGAAATTTTGGTATTGTACAGCATAAGTTGGAGCTGCAAGGAGATAATTTTCATGTAAGGGCATATGGAACCATTGAAAATTCAGGAGATTCTTACATTACGGAGTTCCTGGGTATAAGGATGCATCAAGATGCTATTAACCTCGCAAATAATGATCCCGCCAGGCCAGCGATTTTACCTGAAGGATTTTTTAATTATTTTGGTGATTATGCAGTGGAATACTTGCGATATCTATCAGTTGATGAGGGACTCAATCCAGGTGATATTCAAAATATTCCGAGTGCTGAAAGAATGCAAATAGAATATGCCGCCCATAACTATGCTAGAGATCAAATAGATGGAAGATATTTAGCTGATGAGGTAAATGGGGGATTTATCACAGAAGGAGCGACGGGAGATCCATATACTTTAGCAGATTTAAAAAGTAGGGTAATGACAGGCGTTATTCCTGAAGGGCCTTTGTTTAATGATAGATCGGCAATGTATCAAGCAGATGGTCAGTATGATTTTAAAAATGATATTGATTTTATGGAGCTACAAGTGGGAGCTAATTTCAGAATGTTTGACTTAAACTCTAACGGTACTATCTTTCCCGATACCGTAGGAAATGAGATTACAATCAAAGAATATGGAATTTATGCACAGAGTGCTAAAAGAGTTTCAAATTGGCTTAAGTTGTCAGGTTCAGTCAGGTATGATAAAAATGAAAATTTTAAAGGTCAGATCAGTCGTCGAATTTCGGCCGTCTTAAATCCAAACAATAAACACTTTTTCAGGTTTTCTTATCAAACTGGATTTAGACTACCCACTACACAAAATCAGTATATTAATTTAGATGTTATCAGTACGCGGTTACTGGGTGGATTACCTGAGTTCTACGATCAGTACGTCCCAGATCCTCAGAACAATACTTATTATAAACTGCAGTCTGTTTTAGATTATAGGAATGAAATATACTCAGGAGCCGATAGCGCGGATGCCATTATGGTTTTAGATCGCTATACTGAATTTAATCCAGTTAAACCTGAGCAAACAAAAGCATTTGAGGTGGGTTATAAAAGTGTAATAAATAATAAGTTGGTAATTGACATTTCTTATTGGTACCAGATCTTTTCTAATTTTATTACAAACATTGGAGTGGTCGATTCTATAAAGTCAGCTACAAACTCAAGATTATTATTGGGTTCTTCCGATGATACCTATGGTTTTACTACCAATATGACTAATCCTGTATATACTCAAGGCCTTGCGGCAGAATTAGATTATTCTCTATCCAAGGGCTATAAATTTGGGATTAATTATACATGGAATTATTTCATGACTGGAGAGGATTATGAGCAAGGAAATACGTTATTTGATTTTAATACTCCCGAGCACAAATTCAATGTTAATTTTGGTAATAGAAATCTTTTTAAAAATTTTGGATTTAATATTACCTACAGATATCAGAATAAGTTTAGGTGGGAGGGCTTTTTCGGTCAAGGAGATGTGCCTGCATACAACACGCTAGATGCTCAAGTTTCTTATAAACTTCCCACATTGAAGTCAGTTTTAAAACTGGGAGGTTCAAATCTATCTAACAAGTATTATGTTCAAAGTTTTGGAGGCCCAAGTATTGGAGCTCTCTATTATTTGTCTATTACTTTTGATGAATTTATGAAAAGATAATCTTTAGAATGCATTTAAATCCTTATTTAAACCCTACTAATGGTGGGGTTTTTTATTGTTTTATAAATTTGTAATTATGACAGAGGATAATCGATACAGATATCTAAAAGATACGAGACAGAAACTCTTTATCATCATATTCGGTACAGATACTCCATTAGGTAGATTGTTTGATGTAGTTCTACTCTATGTAATATTAACTAGTATTTTGCTTGTCATGTTGGAGAGTGTTCAATCGATAAGCTATAGCTATGGATCATTTTTCTATGTTCTAGAATGGTCCTTTACTACATTCTTCACTATTGAATTTCTATTGCGATTGTGGATATCCAGAAGACCTTTAAAATATTTATTAAGTTTTTATGGACTCGTTGATTTTATGGCTGTGATTCCTACTTATTTGACCTTATTTTATGCGGGAGGATCTTATTTGGTGGTTATTCGAGCAATTAGATTATTGCGGGTTTTTAGGATTCTAAAACTTAGCCGTCAACTCTCGGAATCTAGGGTACTGGTCAAAGCTTTGGTCTCAGGAAGATATAAAATTTTGGTATTTCTAGGTGGAGTATTGGCTTTAGTAATCATCATGGGGACATTAATGTATCTTGTAGAGGGGAGCGAAAATGGATTTGATAGTATACCTAGAAGTATTTACTGGGCTATTGTGACTACTACTACGGTTGGATATGGGGATATATATCCTGTGACCGTTTTTGGACAAATCTTAGCAGCAGCGTTAATGTTGATGGGTTATGCCATCATAGCAGTTCCTACAGGAATTGTAAGCTCCGAGTTAAGTAAAAACTCTAACAAAAGAGTTTATAAGAAAAAAGTAAAATGTTCATCTTGTGGTAAAAGAAAACATAGCTTTAAAGCTAATTATTGTTCTCGCTGTGGTACTTTATTAGAATCTTAATTGAATTTTAATTAGCGAAGATTTTTGGGTGGCTAATCAAATATGTTTTTGCCACTTGAATCGTGACCTATTGATGGATCAATTTAAGTGTGTTATTAATGTATTATCATGGATAATATTCTGTGAAGATCTTAATTGACTAGAGATATGCTGTAATGGTTTAATTATTAAATAGATTATAGGTTGATATGAAATTCATTAGAAAAAAAGAAAAGGTTAACGAATTTCGTTAACCTTTTCTTTTAATAATTTAGAAATTAATGTGAATACTTATCGTTCACATCACCGGTATATAGGGGTTATGTTAGTCTTAACCACCATTTCCACCGCCGGTTCCATCACCTGGTCCACCGCCGGTTCCATCACCTGGTCCACCGCCAGTTTGAAGCCCTTGGTATTCAAGGACAAACACCCATACACCATCACCATCAGGAGAATAGTCTACCATAAAAGTAGCAAGACCATCTGCTTCTTCTGCGTCATCTCCGATGTAAGTGTAGGTAACAGATTCAGGAACGTTAGCGGCATCTACCTCAGCCCCGAGTTGTCCATTGTTCGTTACTTTCGCAAGCCCAAAGTAAGCACCTGTTCCATTTAGGGTGACTGTTTGAGCATCTACATTAATTTCATATGAAAATGGTGCATTTGAGACATCATGGGGTGCAACAGGATCACCACATTGTTCCTCATCTACGCCTTGCCATGGTTCTAACCACGTTGCCCCGTCATGCAGGATTTCATACATTCCGGTCCAAATCTCTTCTCCATCCTCATTAATACTCATTTCGCCAGGATTAAAAATATATGTATCATCAAAAAGGCAACCTCTTGTATCAACATCTCCAGCGCTATTAGACCACCAACCAAGATCATTTTCATTAGGGCCTACAGCCAATGCCGCTGGTATGGGAGCAATTTGCCAAGCACCCACCATTGGTCCATTTTCATCATCCCATCCACCATGTCCATCGCCAGGTAAATCAGTACCCTCATCGTCATAATCTTCATCAAGCCACTCATCGTTTTCAAGAACGAAGACCCAGACTCCATCACCATCGGGAGAGTAATCTACCATGAACGTAGCATGGTGATCTTCCTCATCCACTTCATCTCCTACATAAGTGTAAGTAATAGATTCAGGGACGTCACTGGCATCTAACTCGGCCCCGAGTTGTCCCTCATTGGTAACCTTTGCAAGTCCAAAATAGGCACCTACTCCGAAGAGTGTAACAGTCTCCTCATCAGCATTTACTTCGTAGGTAAATGGTGCGTTTGATTCATCATGCGGTGCAACGGGGTCACCACATTGCTCCTCATCTACGCCCTGCCATGGCTCTATCCATGTGGACCCATCAGTGATGATTGTATATTCTCCAGTCCAAATTTCATCGCCGTCCTCATTTATACTCATTTCGCCCTCATCAAATATATATTCATCGTCAAAAAGGCATCCTCTTGTTTCGATGTCACCAGCACTGTTCGACCACCATCCTAAATCACCGAGATTAGGACCTACAGCTAGCGCTCCGGGAATAGGAGCAATGTGCCAAGTTCCCTCCATGGGATTGCCTTCATCTTCATCATCTTCATCATCTAATCCCATGGGAGATAAAAATCCTGCAATGACATGGATTACGCCATTTACATTCACTTGAGCATCCGGAATCAAAACTTCAGCATCCCAAAATCCTGCTGAATCTTCGCTCATCCCGAGTAGAGCATCAAAATTAGCATCTATGAGTACACCAGTGGCGCCTCCAAATTGGCCTGCAAGCTCAGCTTTATATTTAATGTATAGGGGTAGAGGTGTCATTTCGCCATCCTCATCTGGAACTTCAAACATTCCGTTTACAAACACTCCATCATCAAATATGCCACCGGTCAACCATAAAGCATCAAGAGTAGGAGAGACATTATCGGTTGCTTCAAGTGCTGCTGTCTCATTGACAACATGGTGTGAAAGAATTCCATACCAATCTTCTCCATCGAAGGCATCAGCTGAAAGACCAGCTGCTTCAAAAACTTGGTTGGGTACTGCAAATACTGTTGACATTACCTCTGGATCTGAAAGAAAATCTATTAAACTTGGAAGCTCATTAACAACAGCAAAAACTTCTGATGCTTGAAGCGCATCACCCATTTCTGAGAACATATCGCTTATTAGTAATGATGCAGCATTGGTACCTAAAATACTTGCCAATAAACCGCCCGTGGAGGGTGGTATAAGTACTGTCCCAACATCCCAAATAACCCCATTTGAAGCTATAACGGGCTCATCTGCTACCAAGATACCTTTCGTGTTAGATCCTGTGAGGAGCGTACCATCTTCAGGCGATCCCTCTGAACCATCAGCATCAGGATTGTTTAAATTTACTATGATTGCTTCACCTTGAACGGTTTCAATACTTCCTCCTGGGGTAATTTCCGTTACGATATAACCAGCACCGTGAAAGGTTAATAATGAGACGATGATGGCTGGACTTACGTCAGAAGCTTTACTTACTCCCACCGTTGCATACAATGCCGCAAAAGCATCGTTGTCAGGTGCAAATAGAGTAAAAGAGCCTTCATCTGAAAACAGGGAGGAAAGCAAAGTACCGTTTTCGTCAATAGGATATGATTCGAGTAGATAAATTAGAGTGTCATAACCTCCGAGATCTTCCAATGTTTCCATAATATTTTCATATTCTGTTTCTACCACGTCCAATGGATTATCGACGTCGTCGTCATCACTACAATTGGTGAGAAATGTTAAACTCAAGGCCATCACCAGCATTGTGAAGTACTTGAATGGTGTTAAAATTTTATTTTTCATAATGATTTTTTATTTGTTTTTCTTCTTTTATTTTATTCTTCTATTTTATATTTTACTTTATTCTTCTTCTTGTTATTTATTTACTTGTTTAAAAAAATTATGATTTTTGGTTGTATATATTCATTTTCATATAACAAACATTTATACTTCGTTTGACATTAAGGTAACCCCTTATCTAAATGAATATTTTATTATCTTTTTTACGTTACTTGTTTACATTACTTGAATAAACCTTGCTCTCTCTTATTGTTTACTGTAAAAATTCTAGTTTCTTAACTACTCCTTTTCTTTTCTTCCTTTTTCTTACCTATACTTTCTTTCCTGTACAGTTTTCTCGTGGTATTGACCATTTCTGTCTTCTTGACCTTCGTATTTTGCAACAGCATTCGCAAAGCAACATGAGCAGAAAGGGATTCGTAGGTTTTATTGATCCTTGTTTTTAGTTTTTAATTATTATCTATTTTACCGTGTACAGAAAATTCTAACATACAATTTTACATTAATAAATTTAAATATTTCACGGAAATTTAATAAAAAGATGGTTGAAGAGGGAAACCCAAAAAAAAATTATTTTAAATATATCCTTAATCAAACAGCTATTATTTGTATAGATCATATTATTTAAGGTTATTTTTTATCAAATTTAAAATAATACCATAAATAATTTGTGTTTTAATCAGTATAAGAAATCCAACGATCATTCAATTAAATGGTTTTGTTAAAAAAAATTATCAATTTCAATGTTGGAAAGAGTCAGAATCACTTTTCACATTCATAATACGGATGTTCATTTCCACTTCACTTTGTATTTTTAGATATTTAAAAATTGAATACAACTTAATTTTTTTTCTAGCTAGATTAAATTTGAGCTGTTAAAAATTTTATATACTAATTTGAATTAAAAATTAGGATGTTTATACAAATTCAAACATTTTTGTACCTAGACTTAGCTTTATTGAACATTGATGTGTTAATTTGGCTAAAACTGTTAAATGTTTGTGCCGATTTTAATTAAAAATTTAATTAGCATACCTACGATTGTAATCATGCAAATCTGAGTTGGCTTATTTAATAAATAAAAAAGAGCCATTCCGAATAAATAAGAATGGCTCTCTCTATATAAAAAATGTATTTTCAAGAGGATAGTATTGTATTTTTAGATGGTAATTGGATCGAAGTAAGAAAGGCAAATTTTAGTCTTTTTAGTCAAACTATGCATTATGGTTTTGGTGCCTTCGATGGAATGAGATCTTATAAAAATGCTGAGGGGTGCAATATTTTCAAAGCAAAAGAACATTTCGAAAGGTTGATTGTCGCCTGCCGTCAATTAACCCTAGAAATACCGTATGGCGTTGATGAGCTTGTGAATGTTGCCTATAAATTGCTTAAAAAAAATAAGTTAGTGAATGCCTATGTAAGACCATTAATTTTTATGGACACCAATATGGATCTTACAACAGATAGTAAAGTACATGTTTTTATAGCTGCATGGAGGTGGAAAAAATATTTGGGTAATGAACCCTTAAATCTTATGATCTCCGAGCATACTAAAACCGTAGGTTTAGCAAATAAAATAAATGCCAAAATTACCAGTAATTATACAAATTCTATCTTGGCATCTTCCCAGGCCAAAAAATTAGGTTATAGTGAAGCTTTGATGCTTGATATTAACGGTAATATATCAGAAAGTCCAGCGGCTAATCTTTTTTATGAGAAAGATGGTGAACTTTTCACCCCAACTACCGACTATGCTTACGATGGTATCACTCGTAAAACAATTATTGAGCTCGCAAAACAATGGAATATAAAGGTTACCGAAAAAGAAATTACGCCAGAAGAAATATATAAGGCTGATTACGCTTTCTTGACAGGCACTGCGACAGAGGTATCGACCATAAGTAGTATCAACGGTGAAATTTTTAAGGCCGAGTGGGAGGATTCTAACGCGCACAGTCTTTATATGATGTACCGTCAGCTAGTAATGTTTAATGAATACCAGGGACTAACTATTGTCTAAAATCATGTCCACATTGAACAAATACAGTAAAGTGATAACTCAAGACCCAAGCCAGCCAGCTTCTCAAGCTATGTTGTATGCAGTTGGATTATCTACCTCAGACTTGTCAAAGGGCCAGGTTGGTATTGTTAGTACGGGTTTTGAAGGTAACCCTTGCAATATGCATTTGAATATTTTGGCACACCAAGTTAAAAAAGGAGTTTTGGAAGCTGATTTGGTGGGTTTGATCTTTAATACAATTGGAGTGAGTGATGGTATCTCAAACGGGACAGAGGGTATGAAATATTCCTTAGTTTCTCGAGACATCATAGCAGACTCAATAGAAACGGTTGTCAACGCGCAGTATTACGATGCTGTTGTCCCAGTTGTAGGGTGCGATAAGAACATGCCTGCTGCCATTATGGCCTTGGGAAGATTAAATCGACCTGGATTAATGGTTTATGGTGGAAGTATTAAGCCTGGAAAATGGAAAGGGAAAGATCTTAATATCGTTTCAGCTTTTGAAGCGTATGGTGCCAAATTATCAAATAGCATCTCAGAAGAAGATTATGAAGGTATCATAAAAAATTCAATTCCGGGTCCAGGAGCATGCGGTGGTATGTACACAGCCAATACCATGTCCTCGGCGATAGAAGCTTTGGGAATGAGTCTACCTTTTTCATCATCTAATCCCGCAGAAAGTCTAGACAAAGAGTCAGAAACCTTGAAAGTTGGAGCGGCGATCAAAAATCTAATGATACAGGATATTCTACCCAGGCAAATCATGACAAAGCACGCTTTTGAAAACGCAATTGCGACCGTAATGGTATTGGGAGGCTCAACTAACGCAGTGTTGCACCTTATTGCTATGGCTAAATCGGTAGATGTACATATTGGTTTAGATGATTTTCAAAGAATATCTGATAACACTCCTTTTATAGCAGACTTAAAACCTTCAGGATCGTATTTGATGGAAGATTTACATTATGTCGGAGGAGTTCCTGCAGTATTAAAAGAGATGTTAAAGCTGGGTTATTTGCAAGGAGACTGCTTAACGGTCACAGGGAAAAGTATTGGAGAAAACTTGGAGGTAGTAAAATCTTTGAGTGAGAAGCAAAAGATAATTGTATCTTTCGATAATCCTATAAAAGCGAATGGGCATTTACAGATTCTATACGGTAACTTAGCTCCTTCAGGTGCTGTAGCAAAAATTACAGGAAAGGAAGGAGAGATTTTTGAGGGTCCTGCCAGAATTTACGAGGATGAATTTGCTGCTATTAAAGGTATCAAAGAGGAGGTGAAGAAAGGGGAAGTTATAGTAATCAGGTACTCTGGCCCAAAAGGTGCTCCAGGTATGCCAGAAATGTTAAAGCCTACCGGTGCTGTCATGGGTGCCGGACTTGGTAAAGATGTCGCATTGATAACAGATGGAAGATTTTCAGGTGGTTCTCATGGCTTTGTAGTAGGACATATTACCCCAGAGGCGCAAGAGGGGGGACCTTTGGCTTTTGCGCAAAACGGAGATATCATTAGGATAGACTCCATCAGCAATCAATTGGAATTGAAAATTTCTGATGAGGAGTTGGAAAAAAGGAAATCAATTTGGGTTCAACCCGATTATAAAGCAAACAAAGGAGTGTTAAAAAAATATATCAATTCGGTTGCTACGGCATCTGAGGGTTGTGTTACAGATCAATAATTATGAATACATCAACTTTAGTTTCAGAAAAAAAGATTTCTAAAAAGGCGATCAGAGTAAATGGTTCTGATGCCCTACTTCAGTGTTTAATAGCCGAAGGAGTTACGACTATTTTTGGTTATCCGGGAGGTGCAATCATGCCTATTTATGATGCACTCTTTAGTTATAAGGATAAATTGAATCATATTTTAACTCGGCACGAGCAGGGTGCAGTACATGCCGCTCAGGGTATGGCTCGCGTTACCGGTAAAGTAGGAGTCTGTTTCGCTACTTCTGGTCCCGGGGCTACCAATTTAATTACTGGAATTGCAGATGCACAAATTGATTCGACGCCCCTTGTCTGTATTACTGGACAAGTTCCTTCGCATCTATTAGGAACAGATGCCTTTCAGGAGACTGATGTAATGGGTATTTCTATGCCTGTGACTAAGTGGAATTATCAAGTGACCCGAGTAGAAGAAATTCCTTATGCTATAGCCCGAGCTTTCTATATTGCTAATACAGGTCGTCCAGGTCCCGTTTTAATCGATATTACCAAAGATGCTCAATTTGCTGAGTTTAATTTCACTTATGACAAATGTGAGAAAATCCGAAGCTACCACCCTTATCCGGAAGCGTCTTTGTCTGATCTTAAGGCTGCAGCAAATTTGATAAATGAAGCTAAAAAACCCTATATTCTGGTAGGACAAGGTGTTCAGCTTTCTGGTGCAGAGAATGAATTGATACGCTTTGCAGAAAAAACAGGAATCCCAATGGCAGCGACTCTCATGGGGCTTTCGGGAATTTCAACCAGTCATCCCCTTTATGTTGGCTACCTCGGTATGCATGGGAATTATGGTCCTAATATTAAGACTAATGAATGTGACGTATTAATTGCCATAGGCATGAGATTCGATGATCGAGTCACCGGAGATTTGGACCGATATGCCAAACAAGCCAAGGTAATTCATATTGAAATTGATCCTGCTGAGATAGATAAAAATGTAAAAACAACTGTGGCTATTAATTCTGATGCCAAACAGGCTTTGTTGGAATTGCTCCCCTTGGTTAATGTTTCAACACATAAGGGATGGATAAACGAGTTTTATAAATGTCATGAGATTGAATTCAAAAAGGTAATTGATGCTGATTTACATCCTGATTCTGGTGAAATAAAAATGGCTGAAGTGATAAATAGAATATCAGAGGAAACTGACGGTGAGGCTATTGTCGTTACTGATGTTGGCCAACATCAAATGGTAGCCAATAGATATTATAAATTTCGAAAAACATTGAGTTGTATAACTTCAGGTGGTCTGGGTACTATGGGTTTTGCATTGCCAGCCGCAATGGGGGCAAAAGTGGGCCAACCGAATAGAATGGTCATAGCTATAATTGGAGATGGAGGTTTTCAAATGACCATACAAGAATTAGGAACAATAAAGCAGAGTGATTTAGCGGTAAAGATTTTAATATTAAATAATAACTTTCTTGGAATGGTTCGCCAATGGCAACAGTTGTTTTTTGAAAAGCGTTATTCTTTTACTGAGCTCGACAATCCAGACTTTCAAATGATAACTAGAGGTTATGGTATTAAGGCTCAAAAAGTTGAAAAAAGAGAGTACCTCGATCAAGCCATAAGAGACTGGTTGAATTATGATGGTCCTGCACTTCTTGAAGTAGTGGTCGAGAAAGAAGAAAATGTATTTCCTATGGTGCCATCTGGAGCCTCCGTATCTGATATTAGATTAGATTGACATGAGCTTGAAACCTATACAATCTACTTCAACACTTAGAGATTTTACTTTATCAGTACTTACTGAGGATAAGGCGGGTTTAATCAATCAATTAACTATTATTTTCACAAAACGAAAAATCAATATTAGTAGCCTAAATGTGTCCAATTCAGAGGTAGCTGGTGTAAGTCGTTTTACAATAGTTACGAGAACCAACAGAAATATGATCGACAAGATTGTTAAACAAATTAGAAAACTGATTGATGTATTGGGTGCGTTTGTCTATGAAGAAGATCAGATTTTCTATCAAGAAATTGCCCTTTATAAAGTACCTACAAAAGCTTTTATTAATGGGAATTCAGTGGAAGATCTAGTAAGAAATAGTGGGGCGCGTATTTTAGTTGTCGAAGAGGAATGCATCATAATTGAAAAAACGGGTCATTCAAAAGAAACTCATGATTTATATCAAAAACTCGAACCTTTTGGATTGCTTGAATTTATTCGATCAGGCCGTGTAGCAGTATCGAAGTCAACAAGAAAAACTGAAGCCTATATCAAAGGTTTAGAGGCTTCAAATTCAAATAAGTTAAGTATTAAAGATTTTTAATTAGAAATAAAAGTTAGACAAATGGCAAAAATTAATTTTGGTGGTGTAGAAGAAGAAGTGGTGACTCGTGAGGAATTTCCATTGGAAAACGCAAGAGAAGTAATGAAGGATGAAGTTATAGCTATAATAGGTTATGGTGTCCAAGGTCCAGGTCAAGCACTCAATTTAAGGGATAATGGATTTAATGTTATTGTAGGTCAAAGAAAGGGAAGTAAATCATGGGATAAAGCAGTCGCTGATGGATTTGAACCCGGCGTCTCATTGTTTGAAATCAAGGAAGCTTGTGATAAAGGAACGGTTATTCAGTATTTGTTATCAGATGCTGGGCAAATAGATCAATGGCCTGAGGTTAAACCTTTTTTAACCTCAGGGAAGGCACTTTATTTTTCTCACGGATTCGGCGTTACTTACAAAGATCAAACAGGAATTGATCTTCCGAGTGACATCGATGTTATTTTAGTGGCCCCAAAGGGCTCAGGTACGTCATTGAGAAGATTATTTGTAGCTGGAAAAGGGTTGAATTCATCTTTTGCAGTCCATCAAGATGCGACGGGTAGGGCGCGAGAACGGGTGATATCGCTTGGTATAGGTGTAGGATCAGGTTATCTTTTTGAAACTAATTTCAAAAGTGAGGTGTACAGCGATCTGACTGGAGAGCGAGGAAGTTTGATGGGTGCCATTCAAGGATTATTTGCGGCACAATATGATTTATTGCGTAAAAAGGGACATTCACCCTCTGAAGCATTTAACGAGACTGTGGAGGAGGCAACACAATCATTGTACCCATTGGTAGCTGAAAATGGAATGGATTGGATGTATGCAAATTGCTCTACCACTGCCCAAAGAGGTGCTTTGGATTGGTGGAAAAAATTTAGAGATGCTGCAGCACCAGTTTTTGAAGAACTTTATGAAAGTGTAGCTACTGGAAATGAAGCTAAAATTACTATTGAAGCAAATCAGAAAATAACTTATAGAGAGGGGCTTGAAAAAGAGCTTAATGAATTAAGGGAATCTGAAATGTGGCGAACAGGTGCTACTGTTAGAAAACTAAGACCAGAGAACAAATAATTATTTTTTTTTAACTTCGCTTGCCGTGGCCGATCAACTATACATTTTTGATACAACTCTTCGAGATGGTGAACAAGTACCCGGTTGTAAACTAAACACTGAAGAAAAAATCATAGTGGCTAAGGCGCTTGAAGAGTTAGGTGTAGATATTATTGAGGCTGGTTTTCCTATTTCTAGTCCTGGCGATTTTAATTCAGTTCGTGATCTATCTAAGGCTACTTCAAGACCAATTATTTGTGCCTTAACCAGGGCTGTTGAGAAGGATATTGAAGTGGCTGCGGAGGCTTTAAAATATGCCAAAAGAAAGCGGATTCACACAGGCATAGGTACTTCTTTTTTCCATATTTATCATAAATTGATGTCTACAGAGGGAAAAGTACTTGAACGCGCTATCGATGCGGTTAGATATGCCAAAAAATATGTAGAAGATGTTGAATTTTATGCTGAAGACGCGGGACGTAGTGAAAATGAGTATTTAGCAAGAGTGGTAGAAGCGGTGATCGCTGCGGGAGCTACGGTAATCAATATTCCAGATACTACTGGATATTGCTTACCAGAAATGTATGGTGCGAAAATCAAGTATTTGATGGAGCATGTGAAAGGAATAGATAAAGCCATTATTTCTACACATTGTCATAATGATTTGGGTATGGCTACTGCCAATTCGATCATGGGCGTGACTAATGGTGCAAGACAGGTTGAGGTCACGATGAATGGCATTGGAGAGCGTGCAGGTAATACCAGTTTAGAAGAAGTAGTTATGACGTTCAAAAGTCACAAATCGCTCAATATTGAAACTAATATTAATACTAAGAATATTTATAAAACTAGTAGGCTCGTTTCTAACTTGATGAATATGCCGGTTCAGCCCAACAAAGCTATAGTAGGTAGAAATGCTTTTGCCCATTCGTCAGGAATACACCAAGATGGTGTTCTTAAACTCCGTGAAAATTATGAAATAATTGATCCTGTAGAGGTTGGTGTTCAAGAATCGTCTATACTTTTATCAGCCAGAAGTGGTAGAGCGGCTTTGAGACATCGTCTGAGTATTTTAGGTTATTCCCTTGATGAGGATAAGATAGATGAAATATATGAGCATTTCCTTAAAATTGCCGATACCCAGAAAGAAATTTCAGATGAAGATCTTGAAAACCTTATGGGTAAAGTTCACGGTAATAAAGAGCATATTAGGCTTGATTTCCTAGAGGTTAAGACCGGAAAAGATTTGATACCACATGCCGTGGTAAGGTTAGATATTTTAGGAGAAAAAATGAAAGCGACTGGTACCGGTGTAGGTGGTATTGATGCAGCTCTGAACGCGATAAGGTCTATAATTAATAAAAATGAGGTGATCGATGAAATTTTGATTCAGGCATTTAGTCGAACGACCCTAGCCTTAGGAAAAGTTCATGTTCAACTAAAGAATGAAGGAGGAAAAATGTTTCATGGGTTTGCGGCACACCAAGATTTAATAACTGCTTCCATAGAGGCATATTTGGATGCCGTAAATAAAATGGGACCACTGCAATTTAATATGATTAAAGTAAACGAATTTTAAGAATGTATCTATGAGTCAACCCACGACACTTTTTGATAAAATATGGGATAATCATACCGTTAAGGTTATTGAAAATGGACCTACAGTTTTGTATATTGATAGGCATTATATTCATGAGGTAACTAGTCCAGTGGCTTTTCTAGGTTTAGAAAAACGCGGCTTGAATGTTGTAAATCCTCAAAAAACGACGGCAACTCCCGATCATAATATTCCGACACAAAATCAACATTTGAGTATTCAAGATGCTTTGTCTAGAAATCAAGTTCTTATGTTGATGAAGAATTGTAAGAATCACAATATTCCCTTGTATGGTTTAAATCATAAATGGCAGGGGATAGTTCATGTAATTGGTCCTGAACTAGGACTTACCCAGCCCGGGATGACCATTGTTTGTGGCGATAGCCATACTTCGACGCACGGAGCTTTCGGTTGTGTTGCATTTGGTATTGGCACGAGTGAGGTTGAAATGGTATTAGCTACTCAATGTATTATGCAGCTTAAGCCGAAGAAGATGAGAATAAAAATTGATGGCGTTTTGAGTAAGGGAGTAACGGCCAAAGACATTGCGCTTTATATTATATCACAAATATCAACGAGTGGAGGCACGGGACATTTTATAGAATATGCTGGAAGTGCAATAGAAGGATTAACCATGGAGGGACGCATGACCTTATGCAATATGAGTATTGAAAGTGGTGCTAGAGGGGGTTTAATTGCTCCTGATCAGACGACTTTCGATTACCTGATGAAAAGGGAATTTTGCCCGCAAAATCAAAAATGGTTAGATGCAATAGCTAAATGGGCCATGCTAAAGACCGATGAAGATGCTATTTTTGATAAAGAATATTTATTTCATGCTCGGGACATTGAGCCGATGATTACTTTCGGAACTAATCCAGGAATGGGAACGGGAGTTACAGGTCACATTCCTTTGACGGCGTCTTTGGCAGAGGGTGAAAGGATAACTTATGAAAAATCTCTTCAATACATGGGTTTTAATGAAGGTGATAAGTTACAAGGAAAATCGATTGACTACGTTTTTGTAGGAAGTTGTACAAATGGAAGGATCGAGGATTTAAGAGAGTTTTCTCATTTTATAAAAGGCAAAAAGAAGGCAGAAAATATTAATGCTTGGATTGTACCAGGTTCAAAACAAGTAGAAGCTCAAGCCCAAGAGGAGGGTTTATTAGCGATTCTGGAAGCTGCTGGATTTGAATTGAGACAGCCAGGCTGCTCGGCTTGTTTAGCCATGAATGATGACAAAATTCCCGCCGGAAAATATGCAGTTTCAACCTCGAATAGGAACTTCGAAGGTAGGCAAGGACCTGGAGCACGTACCTTACTTGCAAGCCCCCTGGTAGCAGCAGCATGTGCCATTTCAGGAAAAATTACAGATCCAAGAGAATATTTGAATTAAAAGTTTAAATTGATGCCCATCGAAAAATTCATCAAAATTCAGTCTTCGGCTGTGCCGTTAGATATAGAAAATATAGATACAGACCAAATTATACCTGCACGTTTTTTGAAGGCGGTAGAGCGTAAAGGTTTTGGAGATAATTTATTTAGAGATTGGCGTTTTGAAAAGTCCAATAAACCTATCAAGGGTTTCCCATTGAATGATACCAAGTATAAGGGACAAATTTTGGTTGGAGGAAAAAATTTTGGAAGTGGATCAAGTAGAGAGCACGCGGCCTGGGCACTATATGATTATGGATTTAAGGTAATTGTTTCTAGTTTTTTTGCCGATATATTCAAAGGAAATGCTTTAAATAACGGTCTGCTTCCAGTTCAGGTAACCTCGGAAGAACTTAATGAAATTTTCGAAGCTATAAATAGGTTGTCGCAAGCTACTTTTACTGTTGACCTTGTAGAACAAACCTTTACAATAGACGCTTCAAATAAAGTAATTGATTTTGAGATTAATTCTTACAAGAAGGAATGCCTTTTAAATGGCTATGATGATATTGACTATTTATTAAGTCTAAAAAAAGAAATAAAAATTTTTGAAGCGACATGAGTGATATGTTAAAGAAAAAAGTACTCATATTAGATACAACTCTCAGAGATGGTGAACAAACCTCTGGTGTGTCGTTTACGGAAACTGAAAAGTTGAGTTTAGCTAAAATTTTGTTAGAAGAGGTAAAAGTGGACCGATTAGAAATTACCTCTGCGCGTGTATCTCAGGGGGAAAAAAATGCGGCTCTTCGAATTTTAGATTGGGCCAGGGGTACTGGTCATCTTGATAAGATTGAGATTCTAGGGTTTGTTGATCAGTATGCGTCTGTCAAGTGGATTCAAGAAGTAGGGGGTAAGATGATGAATTTGCTCGCTAAAGGGTCGTTGAAGCATCTAAAGGGACAATTACGCAAAACACCAGAAGAACACATTGAATCATTAATTGACACTATTAATTATGCTAATTCCTTGGGTATTCAAGTCAATTTATATTTAGAAGATTGGTCAAACGGAATATTAAAATCTCGGGATTACGTATTTCAATTAATGGATGCACTTCAGAGTAAGAACGTTCTGAGATTTATGTTGCCAGATACTCTAGGTATTTTACAGCCCTCTCAGACGGCTTTGTATGTGAAGGAGATGACTCAACGTTATCCTAATCTTAAATTTGATTTTCATGCACACAATGACTATGATTTAAGTGTTGCAAATGTTTTAGAGGCAGTAAAGGTGGGAGCAAGTTGTATCCATGTAACAGTTAATGGTCTGGGAGAGCGTGCTGGGAATGCCATTTTGAGTAGTTCAATTGCCGCCCTTCGTGATCATCTCAAAATTGAAACAAATGTAGTCGAATCTAATATTTACCGAATCAGTAAATTGGTTGAAACATTTTCCGGTTTACGAATTCCTGCTAACAAACCTTTAATTGGAGATAATGTTTTTACTCAAACTTGCGGGGTACATGCCGATGGAGACAGCAAGGATAACTTATATTATAATATTCTTATACCAGAACGCTTTGGAAGATCACGAAGCTATGCGCTAGGTAAAACTTCAGGAAAAGCAAACATTAAAAAAAACTTAGCTCAATTAGGCATTGAACTTGATGAGAAAATTATCAAAAAAGTAACTGATAGAGTCATTCAATTAGGAGATAAAAAAGAGCAAATTACCATTGATGACTTGCCCTATATAGTAGCAGATGTTTTAGAATTGGCTGAAATTGACCAAAAGGTAAAAATCAAGAATTATAGCTTATCACACGCAAAAGGAATGAAACCCGTAGCTTCTGTAGCATTAATGATTGAAGGAAAGCAGTATGAAACGACTTCTGCTGGTGATGGACAATACGATGCCTTTATGAATGCCTTATTAAAAATTTATGAGGAAGAGTTGAATAAAACACTTCCTCGATTGATTGATTATAGTGTTTTGATTCCACCTGGAGGGAAGTCGGATGCCTTGTGCGAAACTACAATAACTTGGGAAATGAACAGAGAATTTAAAACTAGGGGAGTGGATACCGATCAAACTTTTTCAGCTATAAAGGCGACTGAGAAAATGTTGAATTTACTTGAAAATGAGACCATTCTTCATATCACGCAGTTACAATCACAATTTACCTTAGCATAAGTTCCAATGAATCTAAATATTGCAATACTATCTGGAGACGGAATAGGGCCAGAAATCATTAACGAAGCATTAAAAATTACGCAAGTAGTTGCTGAAAAATTCAATCATAAGTTAACCTACAAACAAGCACTAACTGGTGCGACCGCCATTGAAGCAGTAGGAGATCCATATCCAGAAGAAACTCATGCGATCTGCATGGAATCTGATGCTGTATTATTTGGAGCTATTGGAGATCCAAAATATGATAATGATCCAAGCGCTAAAATACGTCCTGAACAAGGATTATTATCAATGCGAAAAAAATTGGGACTTTATGCCAATATTCGGCCTTTAACTACTTTCAAATCCTTGATTCATAAATCCCCTTTACGAACTGAATTAGTGGATGGAGCTGATTTTGTCTGCATACGTGAGCTTACAGGAGGTATTTATTTTGGTCAACCCCAAGGTAGATCAGAGGATGGTAATACAGCTTATGATACTTGTGTATATACACGATTTGAAATTGTAAGAATTATTGAATTAGGATTTCAATTTGCAGGTAAAAGAAGAAAAAAATTAACAGTAGTTGACAAAGCAAATGTATTGGCTACTTCAAGATTATGGCGTCAGATTGCTCAAGAAATTGCACCAAACTATCCAGATGTCGAAGTTGAATATTTATTAGTAGACAACGCTGCCATGCGAATCATACAATGGCCAAAAGATTTTGATGTAATGGTAACAGAAAATATGTTTGGCGATATTTTAACTGATGAGGCCAGTGTGATCAGTGGTTCAATGGGTTTGTTACCCTCAGCCTCAGTTGGAGTGCATACCTCAGTATTTGAACCAATTCATGGTTCATACCCCCAAGCAGCAGGAAAAAATATAGCCAATCCAATTGCTACTATTCTCTCATCTGCCATGATGTTTGAATACGCTTTTAAACTTACTAAAGAAGCTGACATTATCAAAGAAGCGGTTGATGCATCAATCATTAAAGAATTTGTCACCGTTGATATAGCTCAAGGAGCTCAAGGTCAAACGACTTCTGAGGTGGGAGATTGGATTACCTCATATATCAAGAATAAATAATTATGATCGTACTTAAGTTTGGAGGCAGCTCTGTTGGGACTGCTGAAAGCATAAAAGCTGTTGGTGATGTGCTGATTCAAAAATCAGGCATGGATGATTGTTTTGTTGTTATTTCAGCCGTTGGTGGAGTGACCAATAAGTTGGTTGAGATGGCCTACTTTGCTGAAAAAGGAGTCTCTGATTATGAGACTTCTTTAAATGAAATTGAGGAAATACACTTATCTCTTGTAAAAGCCCTAATCCCTATTCAAATTCAAAGTGGTGTTTTGGGAGGAATTAAGCTGATAATTAATGAATTGGAGGAAGTTTTAAAAGGGATTTTTGTGCTTAAAGAGAATAGTTCTAAATCTTTTGATTTTGTATGTGGTGTTGGTGAGCGATTGTCTTCATTAATTATATACAAATATTTAAATGGTTTGAGCCAAGATGTAACCTTAGTAGATCCCACAAAAATCATAATATGTACTAATGAATTTGGGACTGGTAATATTTTGATTGAAACATCTAGAGAAAAAGCCCAAAATTATTCTCCAAATTTAAAAAAAATCAATATCTGTCCAGGTTTTATTGCGGGGACTTTAGACGGAAATTTTACTACTTTAGGTAGAGGAGGCTCTGATTATACTGCTGCATTATTTGCAAACTTTTATAAAGTTTCCGAATTACAAATATGGTCAGATGTAAGTGGCTTGATGACTGCTGACCCTAGATTGGTTGCTCATGCCCGTGCAATTCCTCAATTATCTTATGAGGATGCCTTAGAACTTTCCCATTTTGGAGCAAAAGTTATTTATCCACCTACAATACAACCAGCTCTTGAAGAAAATATTCCGATAATTATCAAGAACACTTTTAATCCAGAAGATTTGGGAACGAAAATAACAAAGTCGTGGGAAGACCAGAGCACCATAAAAGGGATTTCATCTATTAATGATATTTCGCTACTCAATTTAAGTGGAAGTGGAATGGTAGGAATACCCAGTTTTTGTGCCAGGCTTTTCCAAGCACTAGCAGATCGAAATATCAACGTAATAATTATTACTCAAGCCTCTTCAGAACATACTATCTGTGTGGGCATCAAGTCAAAAGATGAAAAAAATGCTATTGAAGGAATAAATAATGCTTTTGTTCGCGAAATAAGTTCAGGAAAAATTAATCCGATAGATATTGAGGTCGATTTATCTATTGTCGCACTGGTTGGATCTAATATGAAAAGTCAAGTGGGTATTAGCGGTCAAATGTTCAGTATTTTGGGGAAAAATGGAATCAATATAAAGGCGATTGCTCAAGGGTCATCAGAACGTAATATTACCGTAGTTATTCAAAAAAAGTATCTAAAAAAAGCCATAAATGTATTACATGAGTCTTTTTTTGTAAATGAAATAAAACAAGTTAAATTATTTATTATAGGTTTGGGAAATGTTGGAAAAGCATTTCTCAATCAAATAGCTCTTCAAAAAACCTATTTATTTAAAGAGTTTAATTTGGAATTTCAAATAATTGGTGTTGCAAATTCTAGAAAAATGCTTTTCAATGAAGACGGGCTTGATCCACTTGAAGTTATAAATATAATAGCCAGTGGAGATGTTTTTGAGCAGTCTGAGTTCATTTATAAGATGAGGCAACTCAATTTAAGAAATAGCATTTTTATTGATATCACAGCCTCAGCAGTTGTAGCTGAGGCTTATGAAGAGATTTTAAAAGAAACTATTTCAGTTGTTACTCCAAATAAAATTGCCGCAACCCGATCATTTGCCAATTACCAAGCATTGAAGAGTACTGCAAATAAATTTAAGTCTTATTTTTTATTTGAAACTAATGTGGGTGCTGGTCTTCCAGTACTCTCTACCTTAAGTGACCTGGTCAAAAGTGGTGATCGAATCATCAAAATTGAAGCAGTGCTTTCTGGAACATTGAATTTCATTTTTAATAATTACAATGCTCAACGCTCCTTCGTTGAGGTGGTTAAACAGGCAAAAAAAGAAGGTTACACTGAGCCAGATCCAAGATTAGATTTATCTGGAGAAGATGTGATGCGTAAAATTTTAATTTTGGCCCGAGAAAGTGGTTATCAATTTGATTTAGAAGATGTAGTTGGTAATAACTTTCTTCCTGCAAATTGTCAAAATACTGAAGGAGAGGATGATTTTTATATTAAGCTTGCTGCAAATGAGGGTCATTTTGCTAAACTTTATCATCAAGCTACTTCTAACTCATGCAAATTAAGATACGTGGCAACCTTTGAAAATCAAAGATTAACAACAGGACTTTCTCAGATAGTAGAGACGCATCCTTTTTATCAGTTGGAAGGTAAAGATAATATTGTATTGTTTTATACGGAAAGATATCCTGAACAACCATTGGTTATCAAAGGTGCCGGTGCTGGTGCTGAGGTAACGGCCTCTGGTATTTTTGCTGATGTCATGCGTGTAACCAATTCTCAAAATTAAAATGATTCAGTCAATAAAAGTTTTTGCACCGGCAACGGTAGCCAATGTCGGCTGCGGATATGACGTTCTTGGTTTTGCTTTGGAGGAATATGGAGATGAATTGACCTTAACTGAGCGAAAAGACGATCAATTGGTTATTAAGAATATTCAAGGGGTATCAGGACTACCTTTAGATCCTGCCAAAAATGTCGCGTCAGTTACAATTAGTGCAATTCTAGAAGATTTGAAAATAAGTAAAGGATTTAATATTAAGATTAAAAAGAATATTGCTGCTGGAAGTGGATTAGGTTCCAGCGCATCAAGTGCCGCTGCTGCTGCTTATGCCGTCAACAAAATTTTAGGATCACCCAAAAGTCAGAAAGAACTCGTAAAATTTGCAATGGAAGGAGAGAGAATAGCTTCTGCAAAAGCGCATGCTGACAACGTAGCTGCTAGTATTTTAGGAGGATTTACAGTAGTGAGGAGTTACGATCCATTGGATGTATTCAATATACCTTATCCTGAAGATTTACGAGTGGTCATCATATTTCCACAGGTAGAGATAAAAACAAGTGATGCAAAAAAAATCTTGAAGGAAGAAGTAAAATTATCAGATGCCGTAAAACAATGGGGAAATGTTGCAGGATTAGTCTCAGGGCTTATACAGCATGATTTTGAAAGAATAGGTAATTCGCTTCAGGATGTAATTATTGAGCCTATAAGGAGTATTCTTATTCCACTATATCGAGAAATGAAAACCATCGCGTTGAAGGCTGGTGCCTTGGGCTTCAGTATTTCAGGCTCAGGGCCGAGTATGTTTTGTTTTGTTCAACAAAACGCGCAGTCATCAATGATTATAGAAAGAGCAAAGGAGTTATATGGGGAAAGTGGAATTAATATAATTTCATTTGTTTCTCGAATAAACAATGTAGGAGCGAAAACTTTGGATTAAAATGAAATTTTATTCTACTAATAATAAATCGTATCAGGTTAGTTTTGAGGAGGCTGTTTTTAAAAGTTTACCACCAGATAATGGTCTATTTTATCCAACCAGTTTACCTCAGTTAGACCCTTCATGGCTTCAAAATTTAAAAAATATTTCCAAAGTAGAAATAGGTCTTGAAGTTTCATCGCAATTCATTGGTGACGAAATACCTTTTTCTAGGTTGCAACAAATTATTGAAGAAACTGTAGATTTCGATATTCCGCTTAGAAATATAAGTGATCAAATAGCTGCTTTAGAGTTATTTCATGGCCCCACTTGGGCATTTAAAGATGTTGGCGCTCGTTTTTTATCTAGGTGCATGGCTTATTTTATCGAGGGATCAAGTGAAGAAACAACCATATTGGTAGCGACCTCTGGTGATACAGGAGGTGCAGTGGCTTCCGGCTTTTTTAATATACCAGGAATTAAAGTTAAAATTTTGTATCCCAAGGGAAAAGTAAGTAAAGTTCAAAGAAAGCAATTGACTACTTGGGGAGGGAATATTAGTGCTTGTGAAGTAGCTGGGACGTTTGATGATTGTCAAAGTTTGGTAAAACAATCTTTTTTAGACAAGGATCTTAATAGAGTTATGAATTTATCTTCTGCTAATTCGATCAATATTGCAAGATTGATTCCGCAGTCATTTTATTATTTCTATGCCATTCAGCAATCGGAGTCGGACCATAATGTCATTTGTGTGCCATCTGGTAATTATGGCAACTTAACTGCGGGATTGTGGGCTTGGTCAATGGGCTTGCCAATTGATAGATTTATTGCAGCCTCTAATGCTAATTCTGTTGTACCAGAGTACTTGGATACTGGGATTTATACACCGAGGCCTTCCATACAAACTTATGCAAATGCTATGGATGTAGGAGCACCTAGTAATTTTGTAAGACTGAATGAGCTCTTTGGCAAGGATCATTCCAAAATGAAAAAATATATATCCGGATTTAGCCTTGGTGATGATGAAATTTTGACCACTATTAGGACTTGCCACAACATGAACAATTATGTTTTAGATCCGCATGGTGCAATTGGATATCAGGCATTGCTAAAAAATTTAAAACCAAATGAACGGGGTATATTTTTAGAAACTGCCCATCCTGTTAAGTTTTTAGATGTAGTGAATAAGGCTTTACTAGTGTCTGTTAATTTTGATGAAAAATTGTTAAGTGTTTTTGACAGAGAAGAAGTATATCAGACCGCAACTGATGATTTTCCATCATTCAAAGAGCAACTGATAAGTAAATCATTATGAAAGAACTGGCATTTGAAATTTAGTTTAGCTTATTCCAAGCTAGAATGCCTCCTTTGAGGTTGTAAATATCTTGAAAGCCTAATTTTTCCATTATTTGGCATGCTCTGGCACTTCGTATACCACTTCTGCAATAAACAATGTATTTTTTTGATTGATCTAATTTCTTTATTTCTGATTTAAAAGAGGGGTTCAATAGGTTGATGTGTATTGAGTTCGGAATCATTCCAGAGAGCAGTTCATTCTTATTCCTTACATCTATCACAGCTAGTTCTTTATTTTTAAGGATTTTAAATTCTGCAGCGGTAATAGTTTTATATTTTTTTTTAAAAAAAGAAAACATAAGTCTTGTCCAGAAACGAGTGAATTTGCAAGTCCTAAGTTAATCTATTTGAATTAAATAAACATTATTAAGAAATGTTATTTACTAGGGCTTATATATTAAATTTCTATTTTTAAGTGTTTATGATAAAGTCCCAATCAATTAATTTTTTCACAAGGATATTTGGGATTCAAAAGATGATAATAGGAATAAGTTCTGTTGGATAGTAATTTTCATTTTTTTAAAAGCCCTAGTCTGTCTACCTTGGCCAACTAAATTAGACAACTTATCATAAAACAAAAATATTCCTATAAATCCCTCTTAAAAAGTATTCAGCCTTGGGTATTTTTCCCATCTGCTGGATTGGTAGTGCTTTTTGTGTCACTTACTTTAGGTTTTAAAGAATCTGTAGGAACATTTTTTGAGTCGATGCAATCCTTTATTTCTATTAATTTTGGCTGGCTTTATGTCTTGGGAGCAAATATCATTCTTTTTTTCTGTGCATATGTTGGCTTGAGTCGCTACAAAAATATTAGATTGGGAGGAGCCGATTGTAAGCCTGAGTTTAGTACTTGGGCTTGGTTGAGTATGCTATTCAATGCAGGAATTGGTTTAATATTAATGTTTTATAGTGTTGCTGAACCGATTATCCATTTTTCTAATCCTCCTTATGGTACTCCTGAGTCTCTGTCTGCAGCAAAGAATGCACTAAATATTTCTTATTTGCATTGGGGTTTTCATGGATGGGCAATTTATGCACTAATGGGTTTATCGGTTGCATTTTTTTCTTACAATCAAGGATTACCTTTGGGTATAAGGTGGATATTATATCCTTTATTAGGAGATAAGTTGAAAGGTTCGATGGGTCATTTTATTGATGTAATGGCAGTAGTGGCTACTGTGTTTGGATTAGCCACAACACTTGGTTTAGGTATTCAGCATATTAATTCTGGAATGCATTATCTTTTTGATTTAGAAATGACTACTAATGTGCAAGTTATTTTAATCATTATTATCACGTTGGTAGCTACAGCTTCAGTAGTTTCAGGACTTTACAGAGGAATTCAACTTTTAAGTAAAATAGCAGCAATTATGGCTGTTTTATTGATGTTATTCATGTTAATTTCCGGTCCAACCTTATTTATTCTACGCTCGGCTATAGAAAGTGTGGGATATTATCTACAAAATTTAATAGTTTCAGGTAGTTGGATGGAAGCTTATCAAGGAAGTCATTGGATGGATAGCTGGACTTTTTTTTATTGGGGATGGTGGTTTGCATGGGCACCTTTTGTAGGCCTTTTCTTGGCACGGATATCTAAAGGGCGGACGATAAAGGAATTCATATTAGGTGTAGTTTTAGCTCCAACGGGCCTAACAATTATCTGGATTGCTATTTTTGGGAGTACTGCATTATATACTGAAATTTTTGGAGTTGGAGGGATTATCGAATCTGTTAATGCTGATATTTCTACTGCTTTATTTAAGTTACTGGAGCATTTTCCATTTTCTCATGTCAGTATTCTATTCGTGGTGATTACTGGAATTATTTTTTTCGTCACTTCTTCGGACAGTGGTTCATTGGTAATAGATTTTATTTCAAGTGGTGGCAGAGAGGATACACCTGTAAAATTTCGTATTTTTTGGGCACTTTTAGAAGGTTCTGCAGCTGCAGTATTATTGGTAGGAGGTGGATTGATTGCCTTGCAGACAGGATCTTTGGTGACTGGACTCCCAGTTTGTATACTTATGCTGTTTGCCTGCCATTCTTTGCTCAAAGGATTGAAAAAGTATCAAAGTGATTTAGAAAGAGAAGTTAAATCTCAGTAGTCGTAGATTTGAAATAGGGAAGTTCAATCGGATTTAAGGGTGTTTTACCTAAAATAATGTCTGCTGCTTTTTCAGCAACCATTAATACTGGAGCATATATGTTGCCATTTGTCAAATATGGAAAAATGGATGCATCTACTACTCGAAGGTTTTCAACGCCATGAACCTTTAAGCTGTTGGGATCTGTAACAGAAAGTTTGTCAGTACCCATCCTGCAAGTAGAGCTGGGATGGTAAGCACTTTCACCTTCTCGAGCAATAAAATCTAGAATTTCTTCATCTGTTTGAACTGTTGGGCCAGGTGACAATTCTTCGCCCATATATGGACTCATGGCTTTGGTTTCAATGATTTTTCTTGACAAGCGCAGGGCCTCACACCATTCTTTTCTTTCATTTTCCGTAGAAAGATAGTTAAATAAAATACTTGGATATTCAATTGGATTAGCAGATTTTATTTGTATTCGACCCCTAACATCTGTACTCATAGGCCCCACATGTAGTTGAAAACCATGGCCTTCTCTTGGCGCTGTGCCGTCATATCGAACGGCCAGTGGTAAAAAATGAAATTGGAGATTAGGGTAGGTTACTAAATCATTACTGCGGATAAAACCACCTGCTTCAAAATGATTAGTTGCACCAATTCCCTTTTTTCTAAAAAGCCAATCAAAGCCAATTTTTGGAGCGAACCATGGATTCAAGGCAGGGTATAGGCTGAGAGGCTTTTTACATGCCCATTGCACATATACTTCTAAATGATCTTGTAGATTTTCTCCAACTCCTGGAAGATTTTTTACAATCGGTATGCCCAGCTTGTTTAAATGATTTGCATTACCAATTCCTGATAGTTGTAAGAGCTGGGGTGAATTGATTGTACCTCCACAGCATATGATTTCTTTAGCAAAAACTTTGTTTATTCTTTTACCTTTCATGAATTCGGCACCTACTGCCTTTTTTCCATTAAATAGAATTCGCAATACCATAGCTTGAGTAATCACCGTTAAATTTTTTCGGTGTTTGATAGGATGTATGTATGCCCGTGCGGCGTTGAGCCGTCGTGAGTTATAGATGGTTTGATCAAACCGCCCGAAGCCCTCTTGTTGAAAACCATTTACGTCGTCTGTCAAAGGATAACCAGCTTCTTTTACAGATTTAAAAAAGGCATCAAATAAGGGATTTTTGCACGCTGGGGTTGTAAGTTTTAAGTTACCTTTATCTCCTCTGTAGTCATCACCTCCTATGAGGCGATTTTCGACTTTTTTGAAATAGGGTAGGCAGTGTGCATAATCCCAATGTTCAAGTCCTTTTTCATCGGCCCATTTTTGGTAGTCCATTGCATTTCCCCGAATCCAAATCATTCCATTGATGCAACTAGATCCTCCCAAAACTTTACCTCTCGGTTGTGCAATTTTGCGATCGTACATAAATGGTTCAGGATCGGAGGTATAGCCCCAATTATAATTTTTACCTGTAAGAAGATAAGTAAGTGCTGCGGGCATATGAATTCGAAAATCCCATTTATAATCTGGCCTTCCTGCTTCCAGGACCAACACTGTATTGGAAGAGTCTTTACTTAATCGATTGGCTAATACAGCACCTGCTGAGCCTCCACCGATAACAATGTAATGATAGGACATAGAATGAGTTCAGTTTTTTTTAGTCATGTATCTGATCATACCTTTAATTATGCTCATAAAGTTGCAAATGAGCCTATGAGTAGATAGTTTAAGTGTTATGTAGTAAGTGAATGTCAGCTAATATTATTTGAATTTTATTTTATGATAGTGAATTTAGTATTTCTTTTAAGATTGTTTTTTGAAATTTTCATTAGGAAATTTGGGTTAGCGTTGTAGGAACTCCGGTTTCTTTGATGCTTCGGATACCCCCTTTAATATCTATCAATTGATGATAACCCCTTGATTTGAGAATGGAATTGAATATCATGGACCGATAGCCCCCAAGACAGTGGATGTGATATTCAGTTTGTTTGTCCAGTAATTCTAAATGATCATTAATAAAATCTAATGGAATGTTTTGAGCACCGTTTATTTGCTCAGCTTCGAATTCTACGGGTTTGCGGACGTCTACTATATTAAGAGACCTTTTTGCATATTGCTTTGAGAAGTTTTGTGCTGAAATAGAAGTGATTGTTTCCACATCTTTACCTACAGCTACCCAAGTTTGAAATCCTCCTTCAAGATAGCCTAACGTATTATCATATCCCACTCTTGATAGTCGGATCACGACCTCTTTTTCCATCCCTTTGCTGGCAATGAAAACAATGGGCTGATTCAAGTCTTTTATCAAAGCACCTACCCAGGGGGCAAAACTACCTGTGATGCCTACGAAAATTGCGTTAGGTATATGACCAAGAGCAAAGTCCTCTGGTTCTCGCGTATCCAATACAAGAGCATTTTCATTTTCAATAAATGATTCAAAGTGGTCTATATCTAATGCAACCATCCCTTGTTTCAATACCTCATCTATACTTTTAATTCCCGATTTATTTAGTAGTGCATTTTTTGCAAAATATTGAGGAGGAGGAAGAATACCTTCGGTTACTTCCTTGATAAATTCTGATTTAGTTATATCGGCTCTCAGGGCATAATTTGTCCTCTTTTGATTCCCTAAAAGATCTTGTGTTTCATTGCTCATATTCCTTCCGCAGGCAGATCCGGCACCATGTGCAGGATAAATGATAATATCGTCAGATAAAGGCATTATTTTATTTTGAAGACTTTCATACAGCATTCCTGCTAAATCCTCTTTAGAAAAGGAAGTTTTTAAGGCGAGGTCAGGACGTCCGACATCTCCAATAAACAAAGTATCACCAGTAAACAACGAATGGGCCTTACCTTTTTCATCCCTCAGTAAATAGCATGTGCTCTCAAGGGTATGCCCTGGAGTATGTAAAACTTGTAGCGTTATTTCCCCAAGATGAAAGATTTGATGATCTCTGGCCATTATAATGTTATAATCGGTATTGGCTCCAGGTCCAAATACAATGTCAGCTCCTGATTTATTTGCGAGATCTTGATGACCCGACAAAAAATCTGCATGAAAATGGGTTTCAAAAATGTATTTAATTTTTAATTTTTCCTTTTTGACTTTTGATAAATAAGTTTCAGTTTCTCTCAATGGATCAATAATGGCTACCTCACCCTCACTTTCTACATAATAGGCGCCTTGTGATAGACATCCAGTATATATTTGTTCAATTTTCATATCAATGAATTGGTTTAATCATTTTTTTGTAATATTTATCACTCATCATATTCTTTTTTTAAGAATTTCATTGCCGCGGTTACATTTTTAAAAACATTTTTTTCCAAAGGGCCGTTTATCAATTTTTTAGCAGTAAAAATTGAGTGTATTGCAGGATGTAATGCGAGCCATAAAATTCTCATATTTTTTTCATATAATTGTGAGATAAGTCGTTTAATTCCTTTCAAACCCCGTCCATCGATGTGTTGAATAGCACTCAAGTCTATTAATAACGTTTGTCTCATGGAATTTGAAATTATTATTTTTTGGATTATTTGCCTCTTAATCGATTCGATATTAAAAGTAAATATAGGAGTATCAATTTTCAAAATATAAAGGTTTTGATACATGCTACCAATACTGATATTAGTAGGATTGGGCAATACTCCTTCTGTTTCATTAAAAGACTGGAGGTGAACTTTAGGAAAAATTAATCTGTGGGTTAGAAGAAGGACATATATTACCATCCCAGAAAAAATTCCAGATATCATCCCGAAGAATAGGGTAATCAAAAAGGTAAGAATTAACATTAAAAAATCAATGGAATTAGTTTTCCATAATTTATAAGGATAATTAAAATCAATTAAACCTTTTAAGGCTACTAAAATGATGGCAGCTAAAACCGTATAAGGGAGTAGCTCAAAAATATCTGTAAAAAAAAGTAAAGTTACTGCGATCAAGCTGGCACTAATGAATCCTGAGAAAGGAGTTTGAGCACCTGCGGTAAAATTAACTGCAGATCTCCCAAATCCACCCGTCACGGGGAAGCTCATGAAAAAAGAACCCACAAAATTCGCGCTACCCAGTGCGACTAGTTCTGTATTTGCATTGAGAGTGTAATCCCTTGATTGCGAGCTAATTTTTTGACCTACAGAAAATGATTCGATAAACGAAATCACCGCTAAAGTAGATGCTAAAGGGAGCAATAAGCTCATCTTCTCTAGATTCAAATTAGGAATATTAAAGCTCGGTAAGCCCTTGGGTATTTCTCCAATAAGTTTCAAATTTGAAATATGTAGCTCAAAATAATGTACCAGTGCAATAGAAGAAAGGACGATGATCAAATTGCCAGATATTTTTGGGATCCATTTTTTAAAAGCAAAAAGTGAAACAATAGATGTTAAACCTATCAGGGCAGTCAATAAATCAGTTTGTATTATGTTATGGAATACACTTTTCGATAAAACAGTCAGATTGCCTTTATCTACATGTATTCCGAGTAAAGGTCCCAATTGGTTTAAGCCTATGAGAATAGCTGCTGCCGAGGTAAAACCATTGATGATAGGTTTTGATAATAGTTGGGTAATAAATCCCATTTTCATAAAACCAAGTAAAGTTTGTATTACACCCACCAGGAGTGATAAAATGATCGCTAATTCGATGTATTCTCTGGATCCAATAGAAGCTAACAAAACTAAACTGCTCCCAATAAGTAGGGAGTCCATAGCTGTGGGGCCAACGGATAGTCGATTGGAAGATCCAAAGAAGGCATATATGACTTGTGGGACAATCGAAGCATATAAGCCATAAATAACCGGAAGTCCTGCAATTAAAGCATAAGCCATGCTTTGGGGGATTAACAGAACACCTACTGTGAGCCCAGCAAAAAAATCTCCTTTTAATTTATTTTTGGAATAACCTCGAACCCAACTTAGTGGTTTTAATATGGCCATTTATGAGAGAATGAGCATGATTAGATAGAATTTTCATGGCTAAGTTAACTATTGTAATGGATAAGAGTCGAAGCGTTAGTTATTTATCTGAATTCCTCTATGATTATCAGAATGTGATTCTGTAATCTGAGTACTTGAACTCAGCTCTGAGATGCTTGATCACCCTATCTTTATTGGTACGATATGATTTTCTGATTAATGGTAATTTGATGGGTAAATTATCTGTGAACTTTAGATTTTCGATCAGGGCGTAAGTGGGAGGATGAAAAACCAATGATCCCAAAAATTCTGCATTATTTTCATCAAAATAATAAATCCATTCTTCCTGAGTTGAATGATTGCTATGTTTTCTGGGGTCGTAACTAGCTCTTATGGCTTGAGCCTGCTTACCACTTCGTAAAACTACAGATCCAAGGGCTGTTAATACTGTACCTTCATCTAGTAGTTTAAAAGGCATACCTAAAACATAGAGTGAGCTCATAACTTTTTTCGTCGGATCTTTTTCTGTTAGCTTATCATTTTCAAATTGAAGTGCAGATTTGGTATTATAGGATATATGATGATTAATATCATTTTCTTTCCAGCTAATTTCTGCTGAAAATTGAGGATAAAATTTGTAGTGATGTTGCTGAATATTGTCTGTTTCTATTCTACCATCAGGAAAATAAAATATTCCATGCTTGGTATACGAAAGATTTTTAATGCGATGCCAAGTGTCAAAACCACCCGCCCTTTTGACTGTCTTTTTGAGTATATTTTTGGCCTTTAAATCCTTTATTTTTATATATGGATCAATGGTTTTTATTTTATCTACTTGCTGACAACCCAAATAGAAAATCAAGTTCAGGATTAATATGTATTTAATCAAAAGTAGTTTCTTTTTGGAATGATCCATTATCTCTTCGACTTATTTAAAAATAATGATTTCTTTTGGATTAAGAGTCATTTGAATAAGGTCTCTAGGTCGATAGGTTTTATGATGATCAAATGCCATCAATTCCAGGTCTGGATTAATAAAAATTAATAATTTATGATTTTTTCCATTGAATATAACCTCTTTCACGTAACCTTTGATTACTCCTTTGGAAGTGATTTTTACATTTTCAATCCAAATTCCAGTAGGGAATTGGATATTTAATAACTTATTACTTTGATATTCGCTGAGAAGGTTTATTATACCAAAAAGTCGTGCAATTTGAGGGTTTTTTGGATTTTTGTAAACCTCACGAGGAGTCCCTTTTTGAGCTATTTTTCCTTTTTGTAATACCCAAATTTCATCAGCAATTTCCATAGCATCTCGAGTATCATGGGTTACCAAAATTACAGTCGTATCTGTTTTTTTTGCTAATAATTTGGTCTCAATCAATAGACTTTGCTTTGTCAAGGGATCCAGATTACTGAAAGGTTCATCCATCAAAATAACTTCTGGTTCACTGGCTAACGCTCGTGCAAAAGCAACTCGTTGTTTTTGACCTCCAGATAATTCTCCTGAATGTTGGTGTCTCAGTGTTTCCAAATTACAAATTTCGATGAGTCGTTTGATTCTATTTTTTTTATAAAACTCGTCATAACCAAGTAGGGCATAGTTAAGATTCTCTTCGACTGACATGTTGGACTTGAGGGCAAAATCTTGAAACACTAATTTGATTTCTTCATGCCCTGCTATCAGTTTATTTTTGGGGTCTTGAAGTTTTTTAGAATTTAAATAAATAGATCCGGTATCTGAAGGAATTAGTCCAGCGATTATTTTTAATAGGGTTGTTTTTCCTGAACCGCTCATTCCCACTAAAGATATGAGTTCGCCTTTTTTAACAGTTCCAGAGATGTGGTTGAGGACTTTTTTTTGGCCAAATCCTTTGGTAATATTTTTTATTTGAATCAATTGATAGTTTAGTTTTTTAGATAATTTATGTTCTTATTTATCGAAATAATTGTTGAACGGTAACGTATATGATTTACATATTACTAGCGTTTTGAAGTTTGATTTAGCCACTTAATTTACTAGATTAACGATTACCCCTCATTCTTTTGTCATTTGACATTAAAAGAACCCGATTCAATGTAGTAGTAAATTTTTAAAGGAAAAAAATCACCCCCATTAGACCAAAAAGACCCAAAACTATGGTGTAAGGAAGTGCCATCCAAATCATTTTAACATAAGATAATCGAATGGCTGGAGCAAGAGCTGAGGTTAATAAAAATAGAAATGCAGCCTGTCCATTGGGTGTCGCCACGCTAGGTAAGTTGGTTCCAGTATTAATGGCGATGGCCAAAGTTTCAAACTCTTTCCTATTGATCAAACCTAAATCAAAGGCAGCCTTGACTTCATTGATATAAACTGTAGCTACAAAAACGTTGTCGCTAATCATAGATAAAACACCATTGGCGGTGTAGAACAAAGCAGGTTGTATAGATTTGTCTTGCTCTAAAACATACTGTATGATAGGTTTAAATAAGTGCAAGTCATGAATCATGCCTACAATTACGAAAAAGACAGCTAATAACGCGGTAAAGGGTAAAGCCTCTTCAAACGCATGGCCGATGCGGTTTTCATCTGTTATACCTGTAAAAGCAGTTTGCAATACGATGATGGTCAAACCTATCAGTCCTACAGGGGCAAGATGAAAGGCTAATGCTACAATTAAAAATACTGCAGAAACAGCTTGAATGATAAGTGCGTATCTTTCTTCTTTAGATCTCTTTTTATCCTCATCCACTAAAAAACCTTCAATAATAGTTTTGGCCAATTTCGGCAACTTTGCTCCGAAGCCAAACGTTCCGCTTAACTCCAACAATACACAACTTAGAAGGCCTGCAGTTAAAACTGGTATTGTAATGGGAGCCATTGCATAAAAAAAATCCATAAAATCCCAACCCATTTTGTCACCAATTAATAAATTTTGGGGCTCTCCAACAATTGTACAAACTCCTCCTAAAGCTGTACCTACAGCCCCATGCATAACTAAACTTCTCAAAAAGCTCCTAAACTGTTCTAATGTTTCTCCGCTTAATTCTTCCTGATCTAGAATGCCGCTTTCATTATAATCACTTGGGCTTGAATGAACTTTATGGTACACTTGATAAAATCCAACGAAAACACTAATCAGAACTGCAGTAACCGTTAGAGCATCTAAAAAAGCACTCAAAAAGGCGGAAATAAAACAAAAAAGAAGTGATAGTACAATTTTGGAGGGTACTTTTATAAAAATTTTTCCAAAAATGAACATCAATAAAGGTTTCATAAAATAGATTCCAGCAACCATAAATACTAATAAAAGAAGAACTTCTAAGTTTCCCTCAATTTCATGAAATACCGTCTCTGGGCTGGTCATTTTCATTAGGACCACTTCTAATGCAATTAATCCGCCAGATTGAAGTGGATAGCATTTTAGAGCCATAGCTAAGCTCAATATAAATTGACCAATTATTAGCCAGCCAGTAGCTGTAGGTCCAATGGTCATGAGTAAAAATGGGTTTAGTACTAAAAAGGCTAATATCGTTTTTTTATACCATTGCGGTGAGTTCCCTAAAAATGAATTATATAGCTCCATATAAGAATGTTTTTTTACAGAAATGTATCAAAGATATCAACCTAAAGATGTTTTTTTGTAAACTTTTGGAGAGCAATATATATAGCTAAAAAAGAAAAAGCAAAATGTAACATCCTCAAATAGTTACTAAAAAAATTTATCAAAAGGTGTTTTTGGAAGATTAAAGATAAGATTGGGCATCTTCACATGAGTTGTCTTTTATGGATTATGATATACTGTTGTTTTAAACTCAAAAAGAGTAAATTTATACTCGTTCAATGACTATTGAACTAGCACCACCGCCGCCATTGCAAATAGCTGCACAACCAATAGTTGCATTTTTTTGTTGTAAAATATTTTGGAGCGTAGTAACAATTCTGGCTCCTGATGCACCAAGAGGATGACCTAAAGAAACGGCACCACCAAGTACATTTATTATATTAATATCGATATTCAATATTTTATTAAATGCGAGAGGAACAACTGAAAAAGCCTCATTCACCTCGAAATAGTCTACATCATTTAGAGCTAACTTGGCCAAACTCAAAGCTTTTGGAGCAGCGTGAGTTGGTGCGGTAGTAAACCATGCTGGTTCATGCGCAGTGTCTGCAAATGATAAAATTTTTGCCAATGGTTTTAAATCATATTTTTTGATTGCCTCAGCGCTTGCCAAAACCAAAGCTGCAGCACCATCATTTATTGTTGATGCATTAGCCGCAGTTACGGTTCCTGTTGGTGAAAATGCGGGCAATAATTTAGGTATTTTTTCAAACTTCACATTTTTATGCTCTTCATCTTCAATTATGACCAGGGGCTCGCCTTTTCTTTTTGGTACCGAAACACCAACTATTTCACTAGCGAAAACTCCATTTTTAGAATTGATCGAAGTGTTTTGGTAAGACCGAATAGCATAGGCATCTTGTTCTTCCCGGGTAATACAATACTTCTCTGCCGTTTGATCAGCAAACACGCCCATGGTAATCCCCTCATATGGGTCTTGCAGGCCATCTTTTTGTAACCCATCAATCAAGGTTTCATTACCATATTTATAACCAAATCGGGCTTTTGGAATGTAATAAGGTATGGCGGACATATTTTCCATACCCCCTGCAACCAAAAGATCTCCTTGACCGAGCATTATACTTTCGGCTGCAAACATGATTGATTTGGCACCAGATGAACAGACTTTATTTACTGTTGTGCTAGGGGCGGTATTCGGGATACCCGCTGCAAGGGCAGCTTGACGTGCTGGTGCTTGTCCCAAATTAGCCGAGCATACATTTCCCATAAAAACTTCATCAATATTTTTTGGATCAATTTTTCCTTTTTCTAATGCTCCTTTAATCGCTGCGGCACCTAACTCAATCGCTGATACGTTGGCAAATATTCCACCGAAGCTTCCCAAAGGAGTTCGAACTGCAGAAACGATATAAACTTCTTTATTTGACATTTTTTGAAAATATTATTACGCAAAGATAATTCTTCTTGAAATAAAGAAAGTCAATCAAATATTCATTTTGTATTTAAAAGTTAAGGAAAGCGAGGCAGTTTGAAAAATACAATTAATGCAATTTGCTCCTCATTTTTCGGGAGACGACAAGTTTTAAGAGAAGACATCCAAATTAAATTATAGCTAATGAATTGAATTGTAACTTTTTTTAGAGCTTAATACTCACGATAGATTTAGAAAAAAAGATTCGGTAGTTAATATTTATTCTTAAGCAAAGGAAATTGAATTTGGCAAAAAAGAGAGGTCTTATCTACCTTTACGGTTGCATGGTTAGCATTGATAATATAAGTTATTACCTCGGTGAACGAATTCTCTACGAGAATGCCTCTTTATTTATACAACCTAAAGATAAAATAGGTCTTATTGGTCTAAATGGTACTGGTAAGTCTACCTTGCTCAAGGTACTTCATGGGGAGTTAGAATTGACCTCAGGTAATATTTCAAAGGCAAAAAGTACATCCATTGGATTCTTGAATCAAGATCTCCTTTCCTACCAAAGTGATGAACCCATTCTTGAAGTGGCTATGCAGGCTTTTCATCAGGCCCTTGATTTGCAAAATCAAATAGATATTGTTCTCAAGGAAATGGAGCTGAATTATACAGATAAATTGCTCGAAAGACTTTCTTTGTTACAGGAACAGTTTGAAATGGCAGACGGATATACGATTAAGTCTCAAGCTGAGGAATTATTAGAAGGTGTAGGATTTAAAACAACAGATCTTAATCGCCCACTTAGAGAGTTTTCTGGAGGCTGGAGAATGCGGGTGATGTTGGCTAAGTTACTTTTAGAGAAACCTTCTCTTTTAATGTTAGATGAGCCAACAAACCACTTAGATTTACCCTCGATACAATGGATTGAGGCTTATCTCCAGAATTATGAAGGCGCATATATAATTATATCCCACGATCGTACCTTTCTCAACAGTACGGTCAACAAAATAGTTGAAGTATATTCTAGTAAGCTTAATTTGTATCCGGGTAATTATGATTACTACCTCGCAGAAAAAGAATTACGCAATGAGATACAGCAAAATGCTTTTGAAAATCAACAGCAAAAAATAAAAGAAGCTGAAAAATTCATAGAGCGGTTTAAAGCAAAAGCTACCAAGGCCAAACAGGCGCAGTCTAAGTTGAAGCAATTAGAAAAATTAGATAGAATCGAAGCAGTTGTTGACGAAAACATGCAGGTCAATTTTAAATTTAATTTTAAAACTAAGTCGGGACGTCATGTAAAGCGATTGAGAAAAATTAGTAAGTCCTATGGAGGTCTAGACATTTTAAAAAAGACAACTTTGGATTTACAGCGAGGAGACAAGGTAGCATTGATTGGTGCGAATGGTAAGGGGAAATCAACTGTTTTACGAATCATGGCGGGTATTGAAGATCATGAAGGTCAAGTAGAAACAGGACATAATGTATTAATGTCTTTTTATGCCCAACATCAATTGGAGGCTCTCAATATTAACAACGATCTTGTTGAAGAACTTAAACAAGAAGGAACCGGTAAAAATGAACAAGAGTTACGTGGGGTTTTGGGATGTTTTTTGTTCAGTGGAGATGAAGTATTCAAAAAAATAAAAGTCTTATCTGGGGGTGAAAAATCCCGAGTAGCATTGGCAAAATCTTTAATATCTGAGTCTAACCTTTTATTACTAGATGAGCCTACAAATCATTTAGACATGCTTTCAGTGGGTATTTTGGTACAGGCTTTGCAACAATATATGGGCACATTTTTGGTAGTTTCTCACGATAGACATTTTATTACTAAAGTAGCCAATAAAATTTGGTGGATAGAAGATTACCAGCTTAAGGAATATCCTGGTACTTATGAAGAGTATCGATGGTGGATGAGTAAGCGCATATCCTCTACCGAATCAATGGTCAGAAATCGGGAAAATTCAAAAACTAAAAGCAAAGAAAAACGCATCAAGCACAGATCTCAGACGAACTTAAATAGACAGATAGCCGACATAGAAGGTCAAATAAAAGAGCGTGAGACATTGATGAAATCTCTAGAAACAAAGATGACTCAACCAGATATCTATCATGATAGGAATAAATTCTCACAAATAACCGATCAATTTCAAAAAATAAAGAATGAAGCTGAACGTTTAACCAAAGAATGGGAATTTTTGATCTCATCCAATGAGTAACTAAAATTGTTTTAATTTCATTGTTTTCAATTAGTTAATTAAAACAATGAAACAAAAATATGGAGAATGAGAAATTTAAAAATAATGGTCCTTGGTAGTTAAAAGATAATTAAATTAGTAGCGAGGAGGGGAGTTGAACCCCTGACCTCCGGGTTATGAATCCGACGCTCTAACCAACTGAGCTACCTCGCCATGTTGTTGATACACATTTACAAGGAGCGCAATTTAACAACAAATTATTATTAATTATGATTGGGCTAATTTTTTTTATTACCTTGTAAAAAATGTTTTTTTATGAGTAAGAGTAAGTTTATAGGAGAATACAGTATCAATGCATCTCGAAAGATGTTATTTCCTTATATTAGTACAGCATCAGGACTCTCACAATGGTTCGCAGATGACGTTAACATTACAGAGGATAAAGTTTACACCATGCTTTGGGATGGTGAAGTAAATAGGGCGAAGATTGTTTCGATCAAAGTCAATCGATATATCAAATTCGAATTTGAGGGAGAAGATGATAACGATTTAAATTTCATCGAAATCCGATTAGAAATGAATGAACTTACTCAAGAGGTTTATATAAAGATTACTGACTATTCTGATGTTGATGATCAAGAGGTCTCTGATTTGTGGGAGGGTTTGATACATGACTTGAAAGAAATTGTTGGTGGTTGAACATCACAGAATACTTTGTTACTCATTTGAAGATTAATTCTAAGAAAATGAGAAGGCTTGATAAACTTATTCTAAAATCTTTTATTGGTCCGTTTTTCTTAACAACCATTGTTGCCACATTCATTCTTTTGGTCCAATACATGCTTAAATATTTCGACGATTTTGTAGGAAAAAATTTGGGATTTAAAGTTTTTGGAGAATTACTATTTTATTTCAGCATCAATATACTTCCAAATGCTCTCCCTTTAGGTGTATTAATTTCTTCTCTAATGACATTTGGTAATCTGGGAGAAAACTTTGAGTTATCGGCTATAAAAAGTGCGGGTATATCTCTAACTAGAGCACTAAAACCTATATTTTTTTTCATTTTGACTTTAACTATATCATCATTTTTCTTCAATAATTATGTAGTCCCAGCAGCTAACTTGAAGGCTTATAGTTTAATCTACGATATTAAACATAAAAAACCTGCACTAGATATTAAAAAAGGAGTTTTCTACAACGGTATTCCTAATTACAGTATTAAAGCAAATGAAAAATTCAGTGATAATGTTACCCTGAAGGATGTCATGATCTATGATCATACAAGAAAAAATGGAAATAATTTTGTAATTCTAGCTGATTCATCAAGAATGTTCTCAATGTACAATGATAAGTTTTTGAAGTTGGAGCTTTTTGATGGACAGTACTTTAACCAGCAAGCCACTAAAAACAATCCGGTAGATCAATTTCAGCGAACTTCTTTCGATCAAATGTATATGATGTTTAGCCTATCCTCTTTTGATCTTAAAAGGACAAGAGAAGAACTTTTTCAGAATAATAGGCAAATGAAAAATATTAAGGAATTGACCTCAGATATAGATTCTCTTGAGGTGGAACAGGAATCAGCAATAACTAGTCTGCATAAACTATCTAAGCAGTACTTATATCACCGTATGGATCGGTCAAGTTTTCAAAAAAAAAAGCAGGTTAAATCGGATTCATTGCAGTTAAAGAGCTCCATGATAAATAAGAATGGGAAGAAACAGACTCAATTAGAAAAAGCAAAGGCTTCTATGTTTGATATTAATTTTGCATATTTTTATGGTCTCGGTTTAATAAAAGATAGTACCAGATCGGATTCGTCATGGCGGAGAAATAGACAGGTTACGGGATCTATTGATCAATTACCAGAGAAGTCAAATGGGATATTGGCTCAGATGGATTTGAAAGATTTGGATTCATTGTTTACAACAAATCGGAAACAAAGTTTAGTTCTTGCATCGGCATTGAGAAAAAGTAGAAATTATAAAGTAAATATTTCAAGTATCAAGTCTCAACTGAAACGGTTAAGATATGAATCGGAGCGTTACAAAATAGCGAAATTTAAGAAATATAGTCAGGCTTTTGCTTGTATGGTTATGTTTTTGATTGGGGCACCACTCGGTGCTATCATAAAAAAGGGAGGTTTAGGTTTTCCTGTCATTATATCGATTTTTTTTTATATTTTTTATTATGTTACCAGCATACTTAGTGAAAAGTGGGCTGTTGCTGGTTATGTTAATGGTGCCTATTCTATATGGATGTCAGACTTAATCCTTTTGCCCGTAGGTCTCTTTTTTTTAAGACAAGCAAGGGTAGATGCGCGACTTTTCGATACAGATTATTATCTAGTAATGATTGATAAGTTTACTAAAAGGAGATCTAAAAAATTAAAGCATTAAAGAGTTTGTATTCAAATTTAGTATTTATTAAATTTGCAGCAGAAAAAATATATTAACAGAGAGTTAATTTCTAAGATAAAGATGTATTTAACAGCAGAAAAAAAACAAGAGTTTTTCAAAACACATGGTAAAGGAAAGCAAGACACTGGTACATCAGAGTCTCAAATTGCTTTATTTACCCACCGCATTAATCACTTAACAGATCATCTACAGGTCAATAAAAAGGACCATTCGTCACGATTAGGATTGTTGAAACTTGTAGGGAAGCGAAGAAAACTTCTTGATTTCCTCTACAAAAACGAAATTGAGAGATATCGTGCCATAATAGCCAAACTCAATTTAAGAAAGTAATTATCAGTCAAGGGAGCTTTTTCGAGGTCCCTTTTTTTCAAACTTTGATTTAATAAAATTATGCTTCCATTATTTAAGCAAAAAACATTTTCATTACCCGATGGTACTTCTTTGACTATTGAAACTGGCAAATTAGCTAAACAAGCAGATGGATCGGCTGTCTTAAAAGTGGGTGACATGATGTTACTTGCGACTGTAGTATCCAAAAGATCTGCTGGAGAAAATGTTGATTTTCTTCCATTATCGGTAGATTATCAAGAGAAATTTGCCGCAGCAGGAAAGATACCAGGAGGATTTCTAAAAAGAGAAGGCAGACTTTCCGATTATGAAATTCTCATTTGTAGATTAGTTGACAGGGCTTTAAGACCTTTGTTTCCTGATGATTACCATGCCGACACACAAGTGATGATCAGTCTTATTTCAGCAGATCAAAATATTATGCCTGTAGCTTATGCCGCTTTAGTAGCATCTGCGGCATTGGCAGTTTCAGACATTCCATTCAATGGACCCATTTCAGAAGTTATGGTTGCCAAAGTAGACGGGACTTATGTCGTTAACCCTTCTGTAGAGCAAAGCGCAGACGCCAAAATGGAATTAATTGTTGCAGGATCGGCTGACAACATCATGATGGTTGAAGGTGAGTGTAAAGAGGTACAGGAATCTGAGATGTTAGAAGCTATCAAAATAGCACATGAGACTATAAAAATTCAATGTACCGCTCAATTAGAGTTATCTCAAGAGATAGGAACTTCTGAAAAACGTACCTATGATCATGAAAATCATGATTTAGCATTAGCTGATATGATCAAGGCAGCTTGTTATGATGCCTGTTATGCTTTGGCCAAAGAGGGCATTGCTGATAAAGAAATTCGTAAAGAAAAATTTGCGGCTATTATTGATACATTTATTGAGGAGTTAGGGGAAGATCATGAATATGACCCTTTTTTAATTAATAAATATTATCACAACGTTCAAAAAGATGCAATCAGAAATTGCGTCATGGACTCTAGTATTAGATTAGACGGTAGGCAATTGGATGAAATTCGACCTATTTGGAGTGAAATAGATTATCTACCGGGTGCTCATGGATCTGCAGTTTTTACTAGGGGTGAAACGCAGTCATTGACCTCTGTTACTTTAGGTTCCAAGGTAGATGAGCAAATGATTGATGGAGCCATGCATTCTGGCTACAATAAATTTATCTTACATTATAATTTTCCAGGATTCTCTACCGGAGAAGTAAGGCCTAATAGAGGTCCAGGCAGAAGAGAAGTAGGACATGGAAACTTGGCTATGAGAGCCTTAAAGCAGGTACTTCCTCCGGAAAGTCCCTATACCATAAGGATTGTTTCAGACATATTAGAGTCTAATGGTTCGTCGTCCATGGCGACTGTTTGTGCAGGAACGCTTGCCTTGATGGATGCAGGAATTCAAATATCTAAACCAGTATCAGGAATAGCAATGGGAATGATATCTGAAAAAGATGGTTCCCGTTATTCCGTGCTCTCAGATATTTTAGGAGATGAAGATCATTTAGGAGATATGGATTTTAAGGTGACAGGAACGCGAGATGGCATCACTGCTTGCCAGATGGATATTAAAGTAGATGGCTTATCATACGATATTTTGGAAGAAGCTATGGAGCAAGCCAAGAAAGGAAGGATGCATATACTCGATAGAATTACAGATACGATTAAGGTTCCAAGACCTGAAATGAAACCCAATGCACCAAGATTGATTTCCATTTCTATCGAAAGAGATATGATTGGTGCTGTGATTGGACCCGGAGGTAAGGTAGTTCAAGAAATTCAGCGTGAGACCGGTGCTACCGTCGTTATTGAAGAAACACCCAAGGGAGGGGTAGTTAATATTTTTGCTGTTAATAAGGATGTTTTAGATAAGGCGGCCAATTGGGTTAAAGGTATCGTTGCCATGCCAGAAGAAGGTGAAGTATATGAGGGAAAAGTTAAATCGATTATGCCTTTTGGTGCTTTTATCGAATTTATGCCAGGCAAAGATGGTTTACTTCATATTTCCGAAGTGAAGTGGGAGAGATTAGAGAAGATGGATGGTGTTATGGCTGTGGGAGAGGAAGTAAAAGTAAAGCTTATCGAGATAGACAAAAGGACCGGTAAATATCGATTGTCGAGAAAAGTATTATTGCCTAAGCCCGAATAAATAAGAGGTTAATTTCCATTAAGTATTAAAGCAAGAATGCGTAATTTATCGACAAATAGTATTTAGGTAGATCTTTTAATATCTACTGTTGTTAAAACTGTCGAAAACCCTGTCATTTCCTAATTTCTGAATTAGCAATTGTAAATTGTGGATGGTCTGCTGACTTTTGGTAGATATTCTTGTATGCGCCAAGAGATGTAGTAAAGTTCAATTAATTCATTATAATAACGTTAACGCTTCGTTGTCACTGAATGAGACTAATACTGAAAAGGGTCGTTATATCTTATTTCTGGGTTTGGTTTTATCTTATAAAATTGGAAAGCTGAAAACACTATAACTACGTGAGAAAGTTGGGAAATCATTTGGAACAAGCTTTGAAATCTGTAACTTTCATTTGATCATTTTAGAATAAGCTACCATCACTTTATCTATCATGGATGCGAGAATTAAGGCTTAGATCGAAACTCAGAAGTAAATACAATCAATCTTAAAATTATATTTATAAAATGAATTGTTTTATTGATCCCATTTTTCAATTTCAGAATTGTAATTTTACGAAATTCATTTAAAAATAAGGGTGTGGGAGTATTACCTATCTTATATTTGTATACCAAATTTGAAGTGCCTGCACTTTATTAATTTTTTACAAGAAATATATGAAGCAAGACCATATAACAAACGAGCACGTTCAAGTTTTAATTATTGGTTCAGGCCCTGCAGGATATACTGCTGCTATTTATGCTGCCAGAGCAGGTTTAAAGCCAGTTCTGTATACTGGAGCTGAGCCTGGGGGTCAATTGACTATAACAACCGATGTAGAAAATTATCCGGGTTATCCGGAAGGTGTAACCGGTCCTCAGATGATGGTAGAATTCCAAAAACAGGCAGAACGTTTTGATACTGATGTCCGATATGGAGTAGTTACGGCTGTCGATTTTTCAGGTTGGCCTCATGAAGTGACCATAGATGGTAATAATAAATTGTCGGCTGATGCGGTCATTATATCTACGGGAGCTTCTGCGAAATGGCTGGGCTTGGCGGATGAAATAAGACTAAATGGGCAAGGTGTTTCAGCTTGTGCTGTTTGCGATGGCTTTTTTTTTAAGGGACAAGATGTTGCTGTGGTTGGTGCAGGGGATACGGCGGCCGAGGAAGCGTCTTATCTTTCTAAGTTGGCTAACAAGGTATATATGATTGTGAGAAGAAATGAGATGCGGGCCTCTAAAATAATGCAGCATCGCGTGTATAATGCTAAAAATATTGAAATTCTTTGGAATACTGAAACTGAAAGGTTAATTGGAGAACATCAATTAGAAAATGTTTCCGTTGTTAATAACATGACTGGAGAAAAAAGAGTTTTAAATGTTACTGGTTTTTTTGTTGCCATCGGACATAAGCCTAATACGAAAATTTTTGAATCCATTTTAGATCTAGATGATAGTGGCTATATAATTACAATTCCCGGAAGCTCTAAAACAAAAATTCCTGGAATTTTCGCTACAGGTGACGCCCAAGATAGAATTTACAGACAAGCGGTAACGGCTGCAGGGAGTGGTTGTATGGGTGCTTTAGATGCCGAAAGGTTCCTGGCTCAAAAAGAGATAGAGTTGGCAGAAGTTTCCCAAAAATGAAGTAATGAAATTAGATATATTAGCCATATCTGCACATCCTGACGATATTGAACTCTCGTGTAGTGGAACACTTATCGCGCACGAGGCCATGGGCTATAAAACAGGTATATTAGACTTGACCGAAGGTGAAATGAGCACGCGGGGGACAACTGAAATAAGACAAAAAGAGTCTGCTGAAGCGTCTAAAATCATGGGACTATATATGCGTGAAAATTTGGGTTTACCTGATGCTAAATTTGATGTGAGTTTTGAAAATCAATTGCGTGTGATCAAGGTATTACGTAAGTTCCGACCAGAAATTATATTGGCCAATGCATTTTATGACCGACATCCTGATCATGTGCGTGCGGCGAAACTGATCGAAGAATCAGTCTTTAAATCCGGTTTGATCAAAATAGAGACTAAGGATAGCAAGGTTAGTCAATCACCATGGAGACCCAAGAGAGTTTATAATTATATTCAAAGTGTATCCTTGGAACCTGACTTTATTTGTGATATTTCTGCTCATATGGAACAGAAAATGGCTGCTATTAGAGTTTTCAAATCTCAATTTTTTGATCCAAATAGTAATGAGCCTGATACTTACATCTCAAATGCAGAATTTTTGACACTTATAGAAGCGCGTTCGCGTGAGTGGGGTCATCGTGTAGGTGTTTCTTTTGGTGAAGGCTTTGTCAATCGACAGTTGTTGGGAGTCAATAATTTATTTAATTTAATTTGACGCTTTTGGAATCTTGTCATACTTTTTGTTGAAATAAGTATTAATTATTAACCTTTGAAATTAAGTTTGATTAGTAATTATCCTCAACCTATTTATTTGATGTTTAGTGCTACAAAGAGATCATTGAGCTGATCGATTTAACACTCGAATTTTGATTAGCTGATCATGAAGTGTCAAGGTTTTGAACCCTTTTATTTTCCAATAATTCTCATTTAATTTCCACAGACCCATTTCAAGCGGGATATTTGGATAAAAATGATCTCTCGTGAAATGAATTAATTTCAATACCATGAAATAATCAAACCAATCATAAAATTGATTATAAAATGATGGTAAACTATTAGTATTTTTTAATAGTTTAGACAGATTTTGATAAAAATTTATAGAACTGAAAAAGCCTTTTATCGCTTCAGGTAGATTGGGTGATTGACCTTGAATTATTTGAGGTAAATAAGTTAAAAAAATCTTAATATTCTCAAAAATCAAAGGATTGTAGATGGATAATAACTTCTCTTTATCCATCTTATAACCAATAAGTGCTCTTCCTGTACCGAATGGGACCCTATCAGAAATTCTAGCAGAGGGATAAACTAAGGCCTCATGGATTTCAGCAAAGCGGGGTTTTCGAACTATTTTATTGAGAAAATAGAAATCCTCCCCAGCTTTTTTGGTATTCATACCTCCGAACTTACAATAATGATCCGATTTTATTGTGATACAGCTGCCTAACGTTTGATGAACATTAGGATAACCAGAATAGCGCAATCCATCTGTATAATATCGCAAACCCAATTCGTATTGGATAATTCCGCTCTCTAGATCTAATGGATGTTCGTAAGATACGATACCCGCATTTATATTTTGATTTTTGTAGGCTTTATAAATAGTAGCTAAATAAGTATCGTTACACCGACAATCTCCATCAAAGCAGATTAGAACACCAGCTCGGTTTAGTTTTTTGAACCAACGGGCAGCTTCGTCTAATCCAATTTTTCTTGCCAAACCTACACCCGCTTTTTTTTGTGGTAACAGGATATTTTGAACCTGAATATTAATTTTATCGGTGTCCTTGATTTCTTTTATTTCATTGTAAGCCTTTTTATTGAGGTTGAAATTATCTAAGGAACTTTGCTCAGGGGCATTTATGACCACAAGAATGATTACTTTACAAGGAACTTCTCTTGAAGCCAATAAAGAATGTACAGCAGTACCGAGTTGGGGTTCCTTATATGATGGAATGACCACAACCATTTCCAAGTCTGATGGAGGATCGAAATTGGGAATTAAGGATGTTTTTCGAGCATAACGTTGGAAATAATAATCTTTTTTCAAGGGGAAAGTCTTGCGATGGACCATTCTGATTCAATTTCCTTATAAAGGATTCGATCGTGTAATCTATTTGCTCCACCTTGCCAAAACTCTATATTGTTAGGAACTAATCGATAGCCACCCCAAAAATCAGGAAAGGGGACTTTTCCTTGAGGGAATTTTTGTTTGAGTTCAGAGAGTCGATCCTCTAAAACCTGTCTTGATTTAATTACACTACTTTGCTTGCTTACCCATGCCCCTAGTTGACTACCATAGGGTCTATTAAAAAAATAGGCTTTTGATTCTTCGATGGTAATCCGTTCAACTTTACCAATTAGGATTACCTGTCTTTCAAGGGCATACCAAGGAAAAAGTAGTGAAGCATTGGGGTTAGTGTCTAAATGTTGTGCCTTTCTCGAAGTATAGTTTGAAAAAAAAACGAAGCCTAAATGATTAAAATACTTGAGCAATACCGTGCGTTGCGAAGGTACATTTTCGTTGTCTAAAGTACTTAAAACCATGGCGTTGGGTTCTAAAATAGCTGCCTTCAATGCTTGATCAAACCATTTTTGAAATTGTAAAATAGGTGATTTCTCTAGGGAATCTATGGTTAGTTGCGCCTGGGTGTATTCTTTTCTTAAATTTGATAAGTCTTGCATATTTTGATAAAAGGGTTTTTAATAAGTAGAATAAAATACCTTTCTTTGTCTATTTAAAATGTAAAGTTAATTGAAGTACCGAATAGACCTAAAGATATCTAGTAGTAATGATTGGATCAACACTGTAATCGCTAATTTTGATTTGTTTTTAATTGATCATGCCAATTGTGAGCGAAAAGCATCAGCTATGGCTATGAGTTTTGTTGCGAAATATGCGAACAGGCAAGAAATTTTAAGTGAACTGATAGATATTGGTATTGAAGAGTTAGAGCATTTTAAAGAGGTATATCAAATAATGGAATCGCGGGGTATTATGTTACCAAACGAGATTGGTCAAGATTTTTATATCAACCGATTGATTGAAATATGTAGAAGTGGTCGTGATGAGCGATTTATGGATCGATTATTATTGGCCTCTTTGGTAGAAACTAGAGGAGCTGAGCGATTTAAATTGGTATACGAAAATATAAATGAGGTAGATTTAAAATCTTTTTACCGAAAACTTTGGGCATCAGAAGCACGTCATGGAGAAGTTTTTGTTCGCATGTGTTTAAACTTTTTTGACGAAAAGAGCGTCTATAAGAGACTCGGTGAAATGATAGAATTTGAAGGTCAAATTTTAGAATCTTTACCAATTAAGGCAGCTTTGCATTGAGAAAATGGATTTTTTTGTTAATGATAATTTGATTGAACCAGGGCCTGGAGATTTATTAATCTCAGAACCTTACTTACCTGATCCAAACTTTAAGAGAACTGTGGTTTTAATTTGTGAGCATGATGAGAATGGTACTATTGGATTTATACTCAATCGAAGATCCAAAAGTGTTTTTAGTGACGTAATTATCGAAGCAGCTCATTTTGATGCCCCTTTGTATGTTGGCGGCCCAGTCCAGAATGATACTTTACATTTTGTACATAAGGATACGCTCGAAATCGAATCAGGTCAATCTCTGGGTGAACGATTGGTATGGGGTGGAGATTTTAATCGTTTATTAACTCGCATAGATACCCATCAAATAAATAAAAAGGATTACCGATTTTTTGTAGGTTATTCAGGGTGGTTTCCCGGACAATTAATGGAAGAGCTGAAAACTAAATCTTGGATTGTTTATCAAAATAAAGACGAAAACCTCATTTTTGATTTTTCATCTAAAGATTTGTGGAAGAAAGTTTTGAGAGATATGGGGGGAAAGTATAGTTTAATTTCGAATTATCCTGTCGATCCAAGATTAAATTAATAGTAGATGCTTAAGTTTAAATAAGATTCAGTTTTGTGATTAGATGATATAGATAAGGAGAAACCATTGCCGGAGGAAAAGTAAAAATCAATTTACGGCGAGATTTCAGCAAAATACTGAATTATCAAGAGTGATATGAAGGATACTAAAAATAAAAAAGTGCTTGAAAAGGCTTCAGATATACCTAAAGTTAAAGTGCCTAAAAAAGTAGCTGGTAAGAAAAAAAAGCGTGATCAAGACCAAACGCTAAAATCATTACATAAAAAAACTATTTTAAGTTCGGAAGTAACTGTGTCTTCTAATGTGTCGCATAAATTGGTATCTGAGCCAAAAGAAAAGGTAATAATTGAGCCTACCAATCAAGTTAAAAATAGTCTATCACTGAAAGCTGAAAAAGGAGATCAGGAAGGGCAAGATAAAGCATCTGCTAAGGATAAGTCTCTTGAAGTGCCCATCATTGAGAATTTTACACAATTTTCCAAAAAGGACTTAGTTGAGCACATAGCAGATCTTCAAAAAAATATAAATCTCAAACAAATTTCAAGTACTCTTCGAATGTTAAAAGAAAGATTCGAAGAGCTTTTTGAGGAATCAAAAGCTCTTGCCTTGAGTATCTTTTTAAAAGAAGAAGGAGCTGAGGTAGATGATTTTTTTTATAAAGGAGATGCGTTAGACGAAAAATTTGAATCGATATACCATGATCTAAATAAAAGGAAAAATGAGTATTATTTCCAAATTCAAAGTGAAAGAAAAGATAATTTTAAAAAGAAAAATTTGATTTTAGATCAATTGAGGGATATCAGTAATAATAATTTTGACGTTGATATAAATGTTGTTAAAGCTCTGCAGCAGTCCTGGCAAGATATTGGCCCAGTTCCAGGGAATCAGCATAAGCTTTTATGGGCCAATTACAATGCATTACTCGATCGATTTTATGATTCTCGAAGTATCTATTTTGAATTGAAAGATTTAGATCGCAAGAAAAATTTAATGATCAAAACTGAGTTGTGTGAGAAAGCAGAAAGTCTTTCCTTTAAAGATAATTCTAATACTGCTATCAAAGAGCTTAATGAATTACATGAACAATATAAGATAATAGGGCCTGTACCTAAAGAGGAACAGGAAAATCTTTGGCAAAGGTTTAAGATGGCTTCGAATAAGGTCTATGAAAAAAGGAAGGAGTTCATAAAAAGCTTTAAGTGTGGACTTATTGAAAACTTAAAAAAGAAAAAAGGAATCATTTTAGAAGTTCAGAAGTATGAAAACTTTGAATCTAAAAAAATCAAAGATTGGAATAATGCTGCGAAGGCATTAATGAATTTTCAAAAAGATTGGGAAGTTATTGGCGAAATACCTCGTGAGAAATCAAAGGAAATCAATAAGTCTTTTTGGGCGGCATTTAAAATTTTTTTTTCCAAAAAACGTGCCTTTATTCAAAAATTTGAGTCAGAAAAAGATGCAAATTTGGTAATAAAAAGAGGTCTTATTGAACAAGCACAGTCTTTAGTTGATTCCGAAGAAAATGTTGCTAAAATTTCCGAAAAACTGAAATTGCTTCAACAAAATTGGCGTGAGATAGGCCCAGTTCCTAATAAATACAGGAATAAGGTTTATGATCAATTTAAGGAGATATGTGATATTTTTTTTGATAAAAAAAGGTTAGCATATAAAGATCAAAACGTCGATTTTCAGAAAAATTCAAAGGAGAAGAGAGAATTGATTGAACAATTGAGAGCTTTGCTGAAATCTTCAAAAATTGATTTAGATGAAATTTTTGTTTTAGTAAATTCTTACTTAGCTATTGGATTTGTTCCTAAAAATGAAATTAAAGAAATAAGCGATCTTTATGATCGGACTATAAAGTCATTGATAAATGCCGATGGTATATCTGAGGAGGAGCGGAATGAAATCAAAGCTCAACTCGAGCTGTCGAAATTAAAAAAAAGACCTCAATCGCATTTTATATTCAATCAAAAAGAGGGTCAGGTAAAAAGAAAAATTTCATCTTTGGAGAATGATATAAATATATGGAAAACTAATATTGATTTTTTTGCCTCATCAAAGAATGCTGACAAATTAAAATTAGAATTTAATCAGAAAATTGAATCAGCAGAGAAAGAAGTCAGAGCATTGAAAGATCAATTATTAATTTTGAGAGAAACTTAAAAAAATTAATCTCAAGTTTGTAATAATAACTAGCTAGATTAAATTTACATTGGTATTTTTATAACATAGATTTAAGCCTCCTTAGCTCAGTTGGCCAGAGCAGCGCACTTGTAATGCGCGGGTCGTTGGTTCGAATCCGACAGGAGGCTCAAAAAAGTCGTTATAGAATTACCACTTTTTTTGTTTAATGTACAATGAAATCTCCTCATTAAAAACTATTCTAATTTTGACAAGTTGGTTTTTTTCGCTTGAAAGATGCCTTTATTTGACAGTTTAACCTAGCCAACTAATAAATGTTATTCTAGCTATTTCGGCTTTGATCTTATTTGGTACATAAGGTTAATGAAATTTTATAAAAGTCATTTTTATTTTCTAATACTAAGAAAAGTTTATTTGTTATATTTTCATTATTGAAAAGCTTTATGTTTTTAAAGAAAGAGATCCAAAAGATATTTATTGGAATAAAGGTTATTTGTTCAGTGCTTATCTTATTGATAATTGTTGTTTTTTCGATTTACTCGGATTTTGTTGATTTTAATTTTATTACTCTACAAACTGAAGAGGTACACGAGATCAGAAACGAATATGATGTAGATATTTTGGATGAATCACCTAAAAGTAAATTGGTGAAATATGGTTTTGAACTTTTTCAAAATACACCCAATTACATAGGGCCCAGTATTTCTGATTCTAACAAAATATTTTCGGGTAACAATTTAGCCTGTAGTAATTGTCATTTATGGGCGGGAACAAAACCCTTTTCAGCCTCCTTGGTAGGAGTAGTAAATCGCTTCCCTCAATATAGGAGCAGAGAGCATAAATTAGGAACAATTCAAGAAAGGATTAATGGTTGTATGGAGCGGAGCATGAACGGTCGCATGATGGAGGTAGATAGTTATGAAATGAAAGCATTAGTTCGCTATCTAAAATGGATCGGACGAAATACACCAAAAGATGGGAAAGTATTAGGTCAAGGCTTTATGAAAATCAACCTACCCAATAGGGGCGTAAATTTGGAAAATGGTATGGAAGTGTATAAAGCACAATGTGCCCTTTGTCACGGAAGTAAAGGTGAAGGAATCAAGGAAATGAAGAATAATTCATATATAAATCCACCGCTTTGGGGTCCTGATTCATATAACAATGGTGCAGGTATGTCCAGAGTGATTACTGCGGCTCAGTTTGTCAAGGGAAATATGCCTTATGGCGTCACTTATGAATCGCCAATTTTGTCAGATGAAGATGCCTATGATGTTGCGGGATACATCAATCAACAAGAAAGGCCAATTAAAACCAATTTGGAACTTGATTTTCCTGATTTAACTCGTAAACCTGTTTCTACACCTTACCCACCTTATATTGATGAATTCAGCTTGAAACAGCACCAATTGGGGCCTTTCCAGCCAATTATCGCTTATTATAAGCTAAAGTTCAATTTGGTCAAGAAGAAGTAGAGAAGTCTACATAAATTTAGTTTTTTTTCAATAGATTTATAATAAATATTTTTATCAATTCTTGTATAATTTAATTTAAATAATCTACTAATGAAAAATATTAATTCTAAATCAAGGCGTAAGTTTTTTAGTGCTATGGCACTTGGTGCTACGGCCACTTCTCTGCCTTTTTTAATTAATCCGGCATATGCGGAATCTGATCAATTGGCCGAGTTAAAGTTTGAACAAGCGGACGATTGGTTCAATAATATTAAAGGTAAACACAGAATAGCTTATGACGGATCTACACCTCACGGAGGTTTACCCGTAATTTGGAATTGGGCTTTTTATACCAGTAACAATGCAACAGGCAGTAAGGATTCAGAAATCACCGCTATGACTGTTTTTAGACACACGGGATTAATGTATGCTTTCAAAGATGAAATTTGGGAAAAATATCAACTTGGGGCAATGGTTGGTATCAATGATTCCTACACTGAAGCACCTTCCTTGAGAAATACTGTCTATGAGCCAAAGGAGAATGATTTTCCTCTTCCCGGTATTGATGGTGTGAAAAGACTTCAAGAGAGAGGCGCCTTATTTTGTGCTTGTGATTTAGCTACAAAAGTATTTAGCGGTATGGCGGCAAAAAGTATGAAGTTAGATCCAACGGAAGTATACAATGATTGGGTAAACGGACTACTTCCAGGTGTTCAATTGGTGCCTTCTGGTGTTTGGGCTTTAGGTAGGGCTCAGGAGAATGGCTGTGGTTACATTTTTGCTGGGGGATAATTTTTTTAATTTTCACAATTTGAATTGTAGTAAGCAAATTAGTGCAAAGCTCTTACTAGGAAGTAAAGAACTTTTTAATTCTTGGTAAAATATTTTAACTAAAATAAATGATTAATTTATTTTCAAAATGTTAAGTAGTTTGCGATGGTTGGGTAGATTAAAATTGATTACTACTAGCTGATCTGTGGTAATTTTTCAATTTTATATAATAATCTTTTTACTTTAATTAAAATAATATATTCTGCAAGTTGTTTTTTTATGATTTGTGTCATGTAATTAATTAATGTGGAATAAAATTTAATTTTAGTAAGAATGAACAGACGCGATTTTATTAAAAGAAGCACTTTTTTTAGTTCTGCTTATGTAATACCCAAGTCAGGTAATCTTGGTGATTTTGAAACTTCCAATTCTGATCCTGTAGTAATTTCTACTTGGGACCACGGTTTAAAAGCCAATAAAGCAGCTTGGGAAATCCTAGCTGCTGGAGGTGATTCAATAGATGCTGTTGAGCAAGGTGTGAGAGTAGTTGAATCAGATCCTAATATAAGGACTGTTGGAATGGGGGGTTATCCGGATAGAGATGGTACAGTTACGCTTGATGCTTGTATCATGAATTATGAAAGTAACTGCGGCTCAGTAGCATTTTTGACAGATATTGTTAATCCAATTTCGGTAGCAAGGAAAGTGATGGAGGAAACACCTCACGTAATGTTGGTAGGTCAGGGAGCAAAAAAATTTGCTCTAAAGAAAGGGTTTAAAGAGACAAATTTACTCACTGATTTATCTAGAGAAGAATGGAATTCTTGGAAAGACTCTTCGAAATATGAATCAATTATTAATATTGAAAATCACGATACAATTGGTTCACTGGCTTTGTCAGGAGAAGGACGTTTGGCAGGCGCTTGCACCACAAGTGGGAGTGCTTACAAAATGCATGGTCGAGTAGGAGATTCACCAATAATAGGTGCTGGGTTGTTTTTGGATAATAATGTCGGAGCAGCAGCAGCTACTGGCTTGGGAGAAGTGGTGTTAAAATCTTCAGGAAGTGCAATGGTTGTAGAGGCTATGCGAAATGGGGCTACTCCCCAAGATGCTTGTGAAAATGTTATTTTGAGAATTTTAAAAATGAACAAAACAGTAGAAAATCTTCAGGTTGGATTTATTGCTTTAGATAAACGAGGTAACATAGGTGCTTTTAGTATAAAAAAAGGATTCAATTATGCCCTAAGCAACCAAAAAGAAGGCCACTTACTATTGCCTGCTAAATATTCAGAGAAATGTTAATTTTTTAATCCTCTTCTGCCGACATTTTTAAGGGTTTTGGCATTTAAATTGGAATTGATAATGATGCCATTTTAATTGACTAAAAAATATGTGGGTATGGATGGTATCTGGAAGGCCCTCACTAAGATATGATCCATGCACCATATATTGACCTAAGGGATATTAAATTTTTTAATAGTTATGCGCCATTTTTCTTCTTCTAGGTCATTACTTATTCAAGTAATATTTAGCTCTGAGCGATTATAATGACCATATAGAGAAATTATGGTATGGTCACGATTTCTAACAGGGGCTGTACCAGCTAGTCCAAAAATTTACAATGGTGGCATTAATTTTGCTGATTTTTAGCTTTGCCCTTGATCCATTATCACTAATATGATCAAAATTGGTTACTTCTAAATTCTTTTGGAGTTTAGTGTGCGTTGGAGGCTTAACAGTTAACCAGATGCTATGAGCTATAATAGCTTGATACATTTCAGTTTTTGTTATAAAATGGTTTCACCACTCTAAAGATCTAAAAAGACATTATATCGCGGTTTTTAGTTTCATTATCGATAATTTTATGAAAAGTTATTAACCCAATTTGATATCCTGTTGAATAAAGGGTTGTTTGTATAATCTTTTGCCACTAGCCTTGTAAATGGCATTAGCCAATGCTCCGGAAATTGGAGGGAGTGTAGGTTCTCCAAGTCCGGTTGGATCAATCCCATTATCGACAAAAAAGACCTCTATTTCCGAAGGTGATTGATGATGTCTTATCATGCTATATGTATCAAAGTTTTTTTGTATTGGGCTACCTTTATCAAAAGTCAAATTACTGTACATGGCATGCCCAATTCCGTCGATAATACCTCCCTCAGCCTGATTGATAGCACCTTCAGGGTTGATAACAATACCACAATCGATCGCACACCAAACTTTTTTGATTTTTTGTTTACCGTTTACTTTTTCCATATCAAGGACTTGAGCAACATAAGTATTGTGACAGTAATAAGCAGAAACACCCCTATAAATGCCGTCTTTTTGTACTTTCCAATTTGATTTATCTCTTACAAGCTTTAATACTCCTGCGTATCTTTTAGGATCGTAATCATTATCGGTTCCGATTGGATTTTTCATAGCGCGATCAAATAATTCTAATCTAAAATCAATAGGATCCTTGCCTGCAGCTTCTGCAACTTCATCCAAAAAAGATTGTTCTGCTCCTGCAATAAAGTTGGATCTTGGAGCTCGCCAAGCGCCCGTTGAAATATTTGAATCAACATTTGCGTTTTCAGCTGAATAATTTGCCACTGCACCAGCAGGAAAACGGTTTTCAAAGACAGGACTTCCATGAATTCCTACACCTTTTAAAGTAAGACCGATTAAATTATTATTCTCATCCAAACCTGCTTTATATTTAACCTTGTATGCAGGTCTGTAAACTCCCTGGGTCATGTCATCTTCCCTTGTATAGATAAGTTTTATGGGATGGCCAATTT
>CAJWQD010000003.1 GCA_913045135.1 uncultured Flammeovirgaceae bacterium
ATGCCCTGACGAATCCATACCTCTTCTTGCGCTAGTTTTTTATCAAACTCAGCGTTTTGTGAAGCTTCAACCTCTAAATCGTGCTGCTTCTTTTCTAAATAAGTTTCGTAGTTACCCGGATAGCTCGTAACCGAGCCGCGGTCTAGATCAATAATTCGCGTAGCCATGGCACGTATAAATGCACGGTCGTGGCTTACAAACACAATTGCGCCTTGGTAATTACTCAAGCTGGATTCAAGCCAGCGGATCATTTCAATATCAAGGTGGTTAGTTGGTTCGTCTAACAGGAGCAAATCCGGCTGTCGAACAAGCGCACGAGCTAGCGCTGCTTTTCTGCGCCATCCCCCAGAAAGAGTAGATAGCGATATCTCAGGGTCTAGCTTTAGCATGGTTAGCGTCTGTTCAATTTGCTGTTCAAACTGCCACGCGTCTCTGGCTTCTAACTGTTCTTGTAGTCGCTGTAATTTATTTAAATTCGATTCGCTTGGATCTTCACCAACGATACGGGTTTGATGAAAGTAGGCTTTCAGTGTTTCACCTACGTCAGATAAGCCTTCGGCAACATAGTCAAAAAGCGTCACATCGGTAGTTTGGGGCGGGTCCTGCTCTAGGCGCGCAATGACCGTATTATTTTCAATTATACGCTGCCCATCGTCGGCAATAATATCGCCAGCAATAACTTTCATCAGTGTTGATTTACCGCTACCATTGCGACCTACTAAGCAGACGCGCTCTTTAGGCTGTACAACCAGTTCGACACCGTCTAACAGCGGCGGATTCCCATAAATAACAGTGATGTTTTTTAACTGCAAAATGCTCACTGAAGAAACTCCTCTAAATCGGCGGTATTAAAAGGCCAGCCGATTTCTTTTTCATTATCTGCCCGTTTCAAAACGGGGATCCTTGCACCGTACAAATGATAAAGCTCAGTGCTAGTGCGAATGTTAACCTTCTCTATATTAAGCGATGAAAACATAGACGTTTGTTGAAGCTCAACATCGGCTAAGTCGCACAGGCTACATTGCGGCCCGGTGTAAAAATAAATTTTCATGACCAATGTTGTTTCTGTTAGATTGATTTGCTATTATTCTATTTTTCTAGCTTTTTCTTACGGGATCATCATTGATAAAATTATTTAAGCTGACGACAATGAATCACCGGATGTGAATGTTCTATTAAAAGATTCTAATTGTTGAAGATGTAATTATGAGAAGCAACAATACTAGACAAAGGTAAATTGCTCTTTTTTAACTCAATCCAAACGTATTTTAAATGAATAAAGAAGCAAATCTTTTCGGGCATCAAAGAGATACGCTGTAGAATGTCTCTAAAATACTTGAAGCAAAAGATAATTATCTAAATGCTCAGTGGTGCAACGCACAGATCTATTGCTGAATGGAAGGAGTGTATAAGGAAAAGTAATTGCCGAAATTAATAAAAATTAATAAAATAAATATAAGTTGAAATAAGATTAATCAATACGCCATATGAAAAATCAAATTTATGTAAGCTTTTTTATCTGTTTTCTTTTTGCTTCTCTTGCTGTGAATGCACAGCAACCTATTGCTCACTTTGATTTTGAGGATGTTCGGGTGGAGCGTAGCGTTGTGGAGATGGTCCGAGGTGAAACATATGTCCCTAAGGAGGTCTTCGGTTACGTAAAAGAGATAGTTGAGAACATTGTTTATGATCTGGAGGGTAAGTATTACAAGCAGGTGAAAGGGGTAAAAGGAAAAGCTTTGCTTCTTGACGGATACTCAGCATTTATAAATCTTGAAACCATCTATGATGAAGAAAATGACGATAAGCTGATTAGACCGATACCAGAAATTGAAAATGGTAAGTTTACTGTCGAGGCTTGGCTGGCACTTGGCGCTTATCCCAAGAACACCACTCCTATATGGAGTCATCGCAGACCTATTTCAGAAGGTTCCGCACAAGGGTATAGCCTGGAGCTAGATGCTTGGGGACGTCCCGAGCTTAAGGTTGCTACCAAAAACGGTAAGACGGAGAGTCTCATTAGCGATCAACCAATTAAGCTTAGGAAGTGGACGCATGTTGCGGCCAGCTATTCTGATGAATCGGGTATGTCACTATATTTAGATGGAAAGCTAATTGGTAAAAGAAGCATTGAGGGTGGATATGGTGAGATTTTTCACCATGTACCGGTAAGTATACTGATCGGAAAGAGTAGAGTACCAGCAAGACCTACTGGCACCATACGTCCTTATGGTACAGAATCAAGTCATACTTATATTGACGGAATAATTGATGAAATTAAGCTTTTCGATCGCGTGCTGAGTGATGACGAGATCTATAATAGCTTCAAGCGAAATAGTACTAGTGAAGATCCTGAGCTACCACTGAGAAAATTACCCTCAGGGCCTCAATCGCCAGGCATTTTCAGGGCTGTAAATACAACGCTTGATTATTATCCTTCCTGGGATGCTCCCTGGGCTTCAGGAGAGAATGCCGATATAGTAGTTCAATTTGATGAGTCTGATTGCAAGTTTGTTTTTTGGAGAGGAACGAGTTATATACCTAGTTGGGTTACGGAAAATGGCATTCATTATAACAATGGCTTTAATGAAGGGTGGAATGATCATGGAAGCTGCGAACCTATGTCTGATAAAAAGGCGAAGTATTCCTCAGTAAAAATCGTCGAGAGCAATCCTGCAAGGGTAGTTGTAAAATGGAGGTATGGATTGGTGGATGTACTAGGGAGTTTTGCCTTTGAGGATCCGGAAACAGGGTGGGGTGATTGGACAAACGAGACCTACTACATATACCCAGATATGACTGCCGTACGTAAGGATGTGCTACTGAGTAATGCTCCTCACGCCGCACATGAATGGCAAGAAAGTATGATGGTGCTTTCACCAGGCCAGAGACCAGAAGATGTTCTTGAATATGCAGCGCTGACTCTAGGTAACATAGAAGGAGACACAAAAACTTTTTCATGGGAAGATGAGGTTCCACCTGGTAACCCACGAGAGCCAAAGGATAAGAGTGCCCAAGTGATAAACACTAAATCCAAATATAAGCCATTTTCTGCCATCAGAGCACAGGACATTGACGGGATGGATGTTTACGCTGGTGAGATACGAAGAGATGTTAGCGTTTTTCCGTGGTGGAATCACTGGCCTGTCGCCCCCCGCCCAACAGACGGTCGATATGCAAATTATGAAGATCGGGCGGCGCATGCTTCACTTTCGCACTGGTTTTGGAACGAGTATGAGTCCACTGACCGATCAATGACTAAGATCATGCTTTGTGGTATGACCAAAGGTGATATACAGGATATTATACGCCTCAATCGAAGTTGGTCAAATCCAGCAGAAATTTCAGTAAAGGGTGCAAAGTTGGCGAAGTATCGACCGGATGAAAAAGCATATTATATCTCTGAGGTTGAGGATATCGTTTTTGTAGAGTTGAATGGTGGATTGAATTCACCAATTGTCAATCCTGCTTTCGTAATCAAAAATTGGGGCAGTTCTAAAATAGAGGTAACAGTCAATGGAACCAAAAAAGAGATCGACAAAAATCTGCGGGTAGGATACAAGAATACGCTTCAATCCCAAGATATAATCATATGGATGAGAAATGATAGTGATAATTTAAAAATTATCTTCAAAAAAATATAAGTGAAAAACGGGTAAAATCAGAATAGGCTATTATGAGAATTCAACTCCGTAATTTTTGAGATATCATTTATTAAATAATTAGGATGAGAAAAGTATTTTTATTTTCCTTACTATATGCATTTTTGCTAGCTTCCGTCATAGCTCAGACTAGTAGTGTGGTGGGGGTCGTTACTGATGAATCCGGTAATCCTCTACCAGGTGTTCTTATTCAGTTATCCGCAGAGCCTAGTAAAGGAACAATTTCCGATATTAATGGATATTATAGGATAGATGTAGCACCTGCAGACATTCTAAAATTTTCATTTGTTGGATATATTTCTCAGGAAATTACTGTTGGATCGCAAACTAAGATCGATATAAAATTTGAACCAGATATTACCGCGCTGGACGAAATAGTGGTAGTGGGTTATGGTGTTCAAAAAAGGGAAAACCTTACAGGCTCAGTGACTCAAGTTACTCCGGAGGCTTTAGCTGATCGTCCGACAATTAATCTTTCAGAATCATTATCAGGATTGGTCCCAGGGTTGCAAATAAGTACACCAAGTGGGGAGATTGGTGCAAGTTCGTCTTGGAACATACATGGACCAAATACAATAGGCGGAGGAAGTAGCGGAGGTGCCTTGATTTTGGTGGATGGCATTGAAACTAGTCCTGATCTAATTAATCCAAATGATATTGAGAGCATAACAGTTTTAAAGGATGCGGCGTCTACAGCAATTTACGGATCCCGTGCACCTTATGGGGTTGTTCTAATAACGACCAAAAGGGGAAAAAATTCTTCTAAGCCTCAATTTAATTTATCGACTAATATGCAGTGGCGAACTGCAATATCTGATTGGGATCTTTTGACAAATGGTAGACAATACGCCGAGTTCTTTAATGATTTAAACATCAATACATTTGGACTTGTTGATGAGAGCTTTGGATTCTTGGATTCCTGGTTTACAGAATATGATCGCCGAATGGGTAATCCAGATTTACCAAAAGTTGAAGATGGAAATTACATGATTAACTTTCTCGGTATGAGTGTAACTGACGCTCCCGATTATTATCCATGGATACAAGGGTTTTCCAATACAGATTGGTTTACAGAATTACACCGACAAAACGCACCCACGGAAAATTATGATTTCAATGTATCGGGTGGTTCGGACAAAGTTTCATACTATTTGTCCTTGGGATATCAAAATAGGGATGGTTTAAAAAGCCACTTGGTGATAGAGAATGAGAAGCGTTATACGATGAAAGCTCGTATTGATGCCGATGTAACGAGTTGGTTTAACGTCGGGTTTCAAACGTTATTTTCCAATTTTGTGAGAGATCTACCTGTTTCTTCGGGATTTATAAACCCGGTCAATTTACATCCGACGATCCCTATTAAGGATCCCAATGGTAATTATCTGAGAGGATCACTTAATGAGCTTGTGGATGGTGGCCGTAGTGATGAGAACGTTCGAAATTATAATAATACAATCAGTGCTACTCTAACTCCAATTGATGACCTAACCATTAGAAGTAATTTCACATGGAAAAATTATAATTTAAATAATGAATCATTTGAAGAAGAATACCCTTTTTTTTATACATCTCTTGGAAGGCCCGTAATTTTTGGATGGCAGGGGCAACAAGACGCAATCACCAGGATTGAACAGACTTCAACTTACCAAAACTTTGATTTAACAGCTAATTATGTAAAAACTTTTGGAAATCATAATTTCTCCGTTTTATTGGGAATGCAAGCTGAGGAAGATTATTTACTTGGAATATCTGCTTCTCGAGGAGGAATGATTTTGCCGGTTCCTTCTTTCAATTTTGCCTTTGGCAATAGTATTGATTTGAGTGACGAAGTAGCTGAATGGAGCACTTTGGGCTATTTCGGAAGGCTCAATTATAATTTTCAAGGGAAGTATTTATTGGAATTTAATGTTAGAAGAGCAGGTGCCTCTCGTTTTGCTGAGGAAAGCAGATGGGGTACATTTGGTGGGATTTCAGCGGGCTGGAATATTCTTAACGAGAGTTTCCTTACAATTAACGAGAGCTTTATGGATACCTGGAAATTTAGGGCTTCGTACGGAGTCACTGGAAACGCTAATGTTGATAGAATTTATCCAGCTAGTACGGTGCAGGGTAGTATTCGAAGTTATTATTTTAATGGTCAAAGAATACCTCAGCTGCCTACTCCTGAATTGGTAAATACTGATCTTACATGGGAAAAACCACAAAAATTTGTGGTAGGTACTGATATATCAATGCTAGATGGAAGGTTAAACCTTACAGTTGATATGTATCAACAGGTTACCAAGGATATGGTGGGACCGGCTCCGCCAAAGCCAGATCTTTTAGGTGCTGAAATGCCAAGCGAAAATAATACAGAATTGACTACCAAAGGGTTTGATTTGAGTTTTGCTTGGAGAGACAGAGTAGGTGAAGTCGGCTATAACATAGGCATGAACTTAAATAGATGGAAAGCGGAGATAACTCAATATTATAACCCTGACGGAACCCTTGATGGAATCAATACGGATGAGGTATACTACAGAGGGCAACAGTGGGGAGAGATATGGGGATTAACTACTGATAAAATATTATCTTCGGAAGAAGATGTTGTTGCATATAACGCACTGAATTTTGAAAATGTAACTACCCAAAATGATATGGTGAAAGAGGGAAGTATTGCTTACAAAGACCTTGACGGAGACGGAAATATTGATTTTGGAGAGTTACAACTTGAAAATCACGGTGATTGGAGCGTGATCGGCAATACCATCCCAGATCTTTTCTATAATTTTATAGTTGATGTTGATTGGAGAGGATTTGATGTTAGAGTATTCCTTAATGGTCAAATTGGTGGAGATTGGGATCCTGGAATTGAATCTGCAGAGGATGGTTGGTCAACTTCATCGACAACCCATTTTTTTGCTTCGGGCGGCTTTGATATGATGTTGCTGACTAACGATAATTATGAGAACTATTGGCGGGAGGATAGAAAAGACGCTTACTTTTTTGCTCCATTTGATGGGGATTTCGGAGGGAACTGGGGTCAGATAAATGCGCGTTCCCAAACACGCTATTTACAAGATTTGACTTATTTGAGGATCCAAAACCTACAACTGGGATACACCCTGCCGGTAGGATGGATTAATAGGATGAGCCTAACTCAGTGTAGAGTCTATGCTAGTATGGAAAACTTATACACGTTTCAGCGACTACGTGTGGGAGATCCGGCATTGCCTGGATTGAATTATCCTCGTCAACGCTCTGTTTCTGTTGGAATTAATATTCAGTTCTAAATCTGATGTGGAAGTAATTATGAAAAGAATAATATTCAAATTAATAATAGCTTATATATACCTTTTTGTATTGACTGGGTGTGAAGAGGACTTTCTCGACAAAGAGCCACAAACGAGTAAGTCTCTTCAATCATTTGGGTCAGTTGAAGAAATTCGTGCATATCTCAATCAATTTTATTCTGATGAAAGTGGAGATATTATCATGGGCAAAGATGGGGGAACAGACAATCAAGGTATTGATCCCGTGGACTTGGTTAATGATAATTACATTGTTCCCTCAGCAGACGGAAATTGGACTGATGCTTATGCTAATATTCGCACGGTAAACATACTCTTGGAGAATAATAGTGTTCCAGAAGCCGAATCCCGCAATCTAATTGGTGAGGCTCATTTTTGGCGCTCATGGCAATATTTTCAGTTACTGAAAAGATTTGGAGGGGTACCGATAGTTGAGAGCGTTATTCCAACTAACGATGATGATTTGTTGAATACTCCTCGAAGTTCCCGATCAGAAACCGCGGACTTCATAATTGAAGACTTAGATAAAGCCATATCTATGATGGATGCACGTGATGAGAACAGGGGCAATCAGTGGATAAATAAGGATGTAGCCTTGGCACTTAAATCTCGAGTGGCGCTTTACGAGGGAACTTGGGAGAAATATCATGCCGGAACAGATTTTGGTATACCTGGATCGAATGGATCAAGCTATTTAATTCAAGCTGTTGATGCGGCTCAGATTCTCATGAATTCTGGGAGATATGGAATTTGGAAAGGATCAGACCAGCCATATACGGATTTGTTTATTCAGGAGGATTTGAGTTCAAATCGTGAAGTTATTTGGTGGAAGGAATACAATATCCAAGATCAATTTGTTACTCGAATGATGACCATTTGGGGTGGGTTTGTTACCAAAGATTTTATCGATACATATTTAGAGGTCGATGGCAATCCCATTGCAGTCAATAACGAAGATAGTCCATCCTCTGGTACCTCATACTTTTGGGTAACTGAAAGCGATATGCATGAAGATCGAGATCCTAGACTTGTTCAAACAATACTGCTTTCGAGCGATATTGTAAATGATACTGAAAAGCAAAATCTTCCAGGCAATCAATCTTTTTCATTAACAATGCGCAAATATTATGTTGGTGATTTATCAAGAAGGTTTGGTGACGATGCATCAAATAGTGGGGAAATACTTTTTAGATATGCCGAAGTTTTACTGAATTTAATCGAAGCCAAGGCAGAATTAGAGGATCTTGGTGAGCTTGACTATCTAGTAACTGACGACGATATCGACGCTACTGTAGGATTATTACGTAACCGACTAGAATGGACTTCTTGGACAAGTGGAAGTAGTCTCTCAGATTTTGAGAGAGGAGGAGCAGAAAATGTTCCATTACTTCAATATCAACGTAATATGCTTGCTGGAAGTAAAACCAATCTTATTCATGCAATACGGCGAGAGAGAAGGGTAGAACTGATTTGCGAAGGATTTAGGTGGGATGACTTAATGCGCTGGAAAATGGGTGAACTTTTACGACATTACCTCAATAGAGGTAATACCAAAAGCGTAATGAATGAAATAAATCAGACAGAGGCTGAGAAACCCATTTATTTTTACGATGAAAATGAGTTTAGTTATTCGGCTAATTGGGAGGGAATTGATGGACTGAATTTTATTGAAAGTAAAAGTTATTTGTACCCTCTACCCTTTAGACAAATTCAACTCGCAGATTATGAACAAAATCCGGGATGGTAAATACATTTTAAGTATTGCAATTTTTAAAAAACTTAAGTATCAAAAGACATTGGTAAACGGGTTCTTCCAAGTGTCTTAAGGTATATATTGATAAATTATAAGAACCCAAAATTTAAACATAAACATGAATCAAATGAAGACTAGAATAAGTAACAATTTAAAAAGTATGGTTTTGTTGTCTATTATTGGAGTTCTCATATTTTTTGGGAGCTGCGGTGATGACGATGAACCGACAGCTGCGGCTACAGTGGAAGAAAATAGTCCACCTGCAGCACCAGCTCTGTCAAGTCCAACAAACGGTAGCGATGACATAGATCCATCATTATCCATAGTATTGTCGTGGGAAGAAGCCTCTGATCCAGATGGTGACGCTGTGGCTTACTACGTTTATTTTGACACCGATACTTCCTCATGGACAGGAACGTCGGCAGGTACAATTACTGAATATACCCCTTCGGGTGTTACTGGATTAACCAAGTATTTCTGGAAAGTTGAAGCAAGGGATGTTAATAATAACGCTACATCATCTGAAACATGGAGTTTTACGACGATAAATTTATCTGAAGACAAAGCTACAATTACTTGGACTTCAGGGGATGGAACAAGTAATGGAGATGTTGGTACGATGACAGACTTAAGAGATGTACCTGCAAAATCTTATGGTGTACAGGTAATTGCGGGATCAGTGTGGATGACGGAAAATTTAGCCTTTTTACCGGAAGTTCATCCTGCCTCGGATGTTAGTGACGGATTGGCTAGATATTACGTGTATGGATATGACGGCACCGATGTTGCTGAAGCAAAATTAGCCACAATAGACACCCTTGCAGCAGATTGGAATGGTGATGGCAGTCAAACCACCGATGCAATTAATACTTTCGAAACTTTTGGAGCATTATATAATTTAAAGACTATTGATACTGGGTGTCCTTCAGGATGGCATGTGCCGAATGCTGAGGAATGGTCAGCATTATTAGTTGCAAACGGGTGGCCTTCAGATACATTAGATTTAAATTATGCACATCCTGATAATTCATGGATTCCTGAAATGATAGCTGAAGCTGAAAGCAATCCCGGAAATGTTGGTTTGTATTTTGGATGGCCTATCTTTTACTACTACCATGGAGAAAATACAGGTGTAAAACTTGCGGATAAGAGTACTTGGCTAGCAGATCCTAGCTTCGAATTTGTCTATCCTACTGTAACCGATCCAGATGACGAGGAGCAGGCAGAACCTGAGCTGAATCAGCAAGATGGAATTGCATTAATGGCATCTAATGCGAGCACAGATCGTAATTTATCTGGATTTTCTGCAAAAGCAGGGGGTTTTGTTTCAGGAGAGGGTGCTGCATTTACTGGACTTGGTTCGTTGGCTTCTTTCTGGTCATCAAGTGACGGAGAGGATGGGCCGATGTACGTTAACTTAGATGCAGAGATGCCTGGAGCACAAAAGTTTAGTTATGAGGAAGGAGGATCTCCCGGATTATCTATTCGTTGTGCCCTAGATCAAGAGTAATTACTTTTCCTTAATATAAGAAATAAGGCTATTCTTAGCCTTATTTCTTATTTTTTGGACTCAACTAAAATCTTTTAAATTAAATCGAATTTAAAAGTACTTTGCAGTTTTAAAAGCCAAAATATACGTTAAAGTTCATTACTAATTTTGAACGATTCTCAAGTAAGAATTGTATCCCTTATTAAAGTTTTAATGTTTTAAAAAATATGCTTACTAAGCAAATTAAACAATATTGTGTACTCACCATCATATGTGTTTTAGGCCTTTCTAATAACTTTTGCTTTGCCCAAGTTGGAGATGATATAGTGGCTTTACAGTCTGGAAAATGGTCTGAACCTAGTACATGGGGAGGAAATGTTCCAGGTGATGGCAGTACGGTTAGAATTCCATTGGATGTAGAGGTTTTATTCGATACGATCTCTTCTAGAATTAAAAACATCAATTTGGCTGGAGTATTTCGTTTTGAAAAGGAAAAAAATACATTACTCTATGTAGAAACCTTTATTGGCCAACCTTCAAGTAAATTTGAAATTGGGACATCTTCTCAGCCAATACCTGCTAATATCACTTCGCAGATCGTTATTATAGATAATGGTTCAATAGATATTGAAGATGATTATGATCAAATTTCAAAAGGACTAATCCTCAGGGGCGCGGTTGAGATATACGGCGCAAAAAAAACGTCATGGCTGCCATTAGGTAATTTTCCCAAAATCGGGGATTCCTCTGTAAGCCTTTCGGAGATTCCTGAAGGCTGGGAAGTGGGTGATGAAATAGTGATAACAGGAACGGAGCCAGATAATCCCGAGAGTGATGAAAAAAGGAGGATATCGAGACTCGATAGTACAATAGTTATACTGGATGAACCCTTAATTCGAGACCATATAAGTCCACGAAATGACTTAAATGTTCATATTGCCAATCTTTCTCGCAATGTTGTTTTCAGCTCTGAAAATCCTGCAATTGAAAGAAGAGGGCATGTTATGTTCATGAAAAATCTTGATGTAGATTTGAATAATGCCAGGTTTTATCAAATGGGACGAACAAATAAGCGCATTCAGGTAGATGATTGGTATTATGAAAACCTAATTGCAGAGGATGGTGAGAGGGGGCCAAGAACCAATATCAGGGGTCGCTATTCTGTTCATTTTCATAGGGGTGGAGTTGATCCAAATAATACAAGCCCAGCACACGTCGAGGGCTGTGTTGTGGAGGACGACCCTGGCTGGGCATATGTAAATCATTCTTCCAATGTCGATTTTATAGATAACGTGTCATACAACGTCGTCGGTGGTGCTTATCAAACGGAGTCTGGAGATGAAATAGGGTCTTTTATTCATAATATAGCAATCCGGACAGTAAATCCAGATTATCCAATTTTGAATTGGAGAACAAGTCCCGTGGATATAAGAGAAAATACACAGGATTTTGCTTTTCAGGGTGATGCTTATTGGATACATGGAGGTGGGGTGGCTTTAGAAGATAATGTTGCTTCTGGCAGCAGTGGTCATGGATTTATTTTTTGGACTGAAGGACAGAGAGAGGTGGATACAGAATTTTGGCTTATGAACCATTTTTTGACATCCAACATTCCGAATGGAGATTTGATAACTAAAACCGATGAAGTTGATTCGTGGTGGGTACCAATAAAATCCTTTAAGAATAATACGACCTACTCCTCTGTTGATGGCTTGGCTGCGTATTACATACATGCTACTTTGTTTGAGGATATACATTTACTTTCGGATGAATATCTGGAAACCGTTCATTCAACTTTAGAGGGGTTAAATATTTGGAACGTGAAAAGATTTGGGATTGAGCTACAAAACTGTGAGCGATTTACGTTTAAAAATGTGAATATTATTAATGATAATTATACAAATGCGATAGGAATTGACATTAAAAACCAAACGGGCGGTAGAAATATTTGGGAAAATGTAAATGTACGAGGATTCGAGATCGGAATGATCGTACCAATGCAAGGTGAGGTCACCATTCGAAATGGTGAGTGGGGCAATCAATGGGATTTCCGAATAATACCTCCACAAAATGATGGGAGACCCCAAAAAAATAATCGAGACCTCTTTTTTGATCACGTTAAATTTATTGAAGCACCAGAATTTGACTTGTCAGATAGGGTCAATTTTAAACTGGAAGGTAAAGCTACCCTTGATGGATGGCTAAATTACATGATAGATAGCGAATGGGCGCATAAATATTTTCTCATCCCAGACCGGATTACGATTAAATCTGAACAATATGATGGTTTAAAAAGGATCTATTATGATGAACAAGCTCCCGATTTTGTGCCTATCAGAAATAGCAATATAGATGAGGCGGAGGGTACATATAAAACTGATATCTTAAGTAAGTCTAATCAATGGATGTGGGATAATCTCGGACTCTCATTTGCTGGAGCGCTGTTACCCAGTGATGCTGAGCAAGTTGAAGGAATCGATGGCGGGTTAATTAGTGATGTAGATTTTCCAACAATGAATATTCCCAGTTGCACATTCGTTAATGAACCACCATTGCCTGTCAACTTTGGCGATGACTTTGATTTTTACGAGTGTTGGGATGACAATCCAAAGATGGCCGGTATGATTGGCCGGTATAATCATGAGCTAGAAGTATACTACGTTGATTCTTCAGATTTTAGCTATGAAATTGAAAGTGCGGTAATAGCAGCTAATGATGAAGAGATCCTCCGACCTATACTAGTATACCCAAATCCCGTTGATGGAGAAATAATAGTTAAAGGAGCTACAGGGAAAAACATGGATGTGGACATTCTGTCGTTATCGGGGCAGATAGTCCTTGCTAGAAATGTTGTAGCGGGAGAGACAATAGATGTTGAGACATTGAAAAGTGGTATATATCTAATAAGGATTAAAACGGTAAACGAACTCCCCCAGCTATTCAAAATATTGAAGAGATGATATACACAATACCTCTTTCACGTCGAAAATTTCTCAAGAATTCTAGTCTCGCCGCCCTGGGGTTTATGACCGCTAAAACCTCGGCAATGGCGAGTCCTTCTAAAATTTGTCTCCAAGAATATCCTTGGAGAACTTTCATGGAAAGAGAGGGAATGGACTGGCACAATGACCCCATTAAACACTATCAAGAGCTTATGTCTTCGGCTTTCAAAAAGTTTGAGCCAGTCGTTGATTCCTTCGAATACTTCAAAGAGATGAGTTCATCGGTAGACTGGTCAGCTTTTGATATCGGGTCTGTGTATCTTAATGCAATTCTCCATGAGGAGAAAAATTTAAATCAACGCATAGGTCAAGTCAGAGTGATTGCTAAGTTTTACGCTAAATTGGGGGCCAAGATTATAATTATAAATCCATCACCAATAAGTTGGGATGAGGCAGTAGATAAAACTGATGATGAATTAAATACGCAGGTCAAAGCGCTTAGCCTGTTAAGTAAATCCTTTGCTGAGATGGGTCTGCTTTTGGCTTATCACAATCACGATTCGGAAATGAGAAATAGTGGAAGAGAGCTGCACTGGATGTTGCAGAAAACAAATCCTCAATACGTAAAATACTGTTTAGATTGTCATTGGATTTATAGGGGAAGTGGTAACAATTCGAAGGAATTGTATAGAATAGTTGATTTATATGCTGATAGGATAGTTGAACTTCATTTGCGACAATCATCAGATGGAATATGGACTGAAATTTTCAAAGAGGGCGACATTGATTATAGTAAAATAGCAAGGGTACTTAAATATAGGAATCTAAAGCCCAGATTGGTTCTAGAACAAGCTGTAGAAAAAGGCACTCCTCATACAATGAGTATTGAGAAGTCGTATAGCCTGGGAATTCAATATGCCAATAAAATATTCATTGATTTTTAGCGTAATAAGACGAATGAAAAATCTAGAGCAACAAATATATTTTTTTTTAGTGTTTACGCTTTTATATGGATGTTTAAGTAAAACTGAAAATAATGTTTTGGATTCCTCTTTCAAAGGAGTCTACTTAAACACTCCTGCAGAAAATTGGCAAACGTCTTTCTTAACAGGAAATGGTACTCATGGTGTGGTGGTTCCAGGTGATGCCCTTGAGGAAAAGCAAATTTTCTGTCATGAAGCGCTTTTTATGCCCCAATACCCACCTGCATCTGCTCCAAATTTGGCTTCACGTCTTTCCGAAATACGAGAGTTGATCCTAAGCGGTAAGAATAGAGAAGCAGCCCTTTTAATGGTAGAAGAGGGTAAAAAAGTTGGGATCGATGAAATGATATGGACAGATCCATTGGTTCCTGCTTGTCAAATGGAGCTAGAGTTTCTCGACAAATCAGATATCTCATTTTATGAAAGATCAGTCAATTATGAAAATGGCTTGGTTTCCACTAAATGGCAACAAAATAATGCTCATCACCTGAAGGAGGTTTTTGCTTCCCGACCAGACTCATGCATTGTCACAAGAATTTCTGGCCCAGAGGGTTCTCTGAATATTAGAATTAGGTTAAGTCAATTGCCCATTGAGGAGGGCATCAATGAGCAAGATCAAAGATTTTCCAAGGACGAGGTCATTACAAAATCAGAAGAGAACATAACAGCTGAGGGGAAATTGACTTTCATTACTGAATTTAAGAAAAAATGGGTGGGTTCCTTGAAAGGTTATTCCGTAGAATCAGTTGTTCAGCAGTCAACTGGCGAACTCAGTGTTGAGGGAGATTGGTTACAAATTAAAAATGCTGATGAAATACTTATTGTTTCCACCATTAAGCTAGCTTATGAAGAGCCTCCGGTCGAAAATATAGAAGCAAATTTAGAGGCATTACTAAACTATGGATTTGAAGAATTACTATCTCGTCATGAAAAAATTCACAAGGAAATGTTCAATAGGTTTTCTATTAAAATTAATAGCGAACAAAACCATCTTCCCGCAAATGAGTTACTGAATAACTCTAAAATTGGAAATTTAAATCCTCAGCTTGTAAATCAGGTATGTCAAGCTGCACGATATGAACTTATAAGTAGTACTGGGCAATTTCCACCCTCATTGCAAGGGATATGGGGAGGAACATGGTTACCTGCATGGTCTGGAGATTTCACGCTCAATGGAAATGTTCCATCAGCGATTTCAAGTGGATATAATACAAATTTTTTTGAGGTAAATACAGCTTACATGAACTATATGTTGGGTATGCTCAATAATTTTAGAGAGAATGCTGGGGGCCTTTTTGATGCACCGGGTATATTCGTGCCATCCCGTACAAGTTCCTCAGGTAGTACATATCATTATTTTGAAGATGAGTACCCGCATTTATTTTGGTTCGCAGGTGCTGCGTGGGCCTCTCAGGTTTTTTATGATTATTGGCAATATTCGGGCAATGAGAGGTTGCTAAAAGAGTCCATAATTCCGTTTATGCTGGAATCGCTTGAGTTTTATGAGTCAATACTATATAAAGATAAAAATGATGATCTTCATTTCATCCCGTCTTACTCTCCCGAGGTTGGTCCAAAAGACTTACATCCTTTGGCCATCAATGCCACCATGGATGTGGCCGCCTTGAAACAATTAATTAGAAATGTACTTAAACTTGAGAGTGAAGGATTATTAATTACGGAAAAGATTTCATTATGGTCGGATATTATTAATCGATTACCGGATTATGAAATAAGTAAACAAGGCGAGCTAAAAGAATGGATCTATCCAGGGTATGAAAATGATAATGAGCACCGGCATGCCTCTCATTTGTATCCATTATTCTATGAAGTTGATCCAGAGTTTGTTGATAACTTGGAATTAAAAAATGCCGCTTTAAAGGCTATTGAGGCACGAATGGAATATAGAAGAGGGAATGAAGGGGGTGAAATGGCTTTCGGTTTAGTACAGAAGGGTTTAGCTGCTGCTCACATCAATGATCTCGAGCACGCTTATGAATGTCTAGACTTTTTGTGCCATTCCTATTGGTCAGAGGCTTTTACATCTTATCACGATCCCGGGGCAATTTTTAATGTGGATATCAGCGGGGGGCTTCCAGCTCTTGTATCTGAAATGTTAGTGCAATCCTCGCAAAAAGAGATAAAAATTCTACCGGTTCTTCCCGAGCAATGGCCAAGCGGTAAAATAATGGGTGTTAGAACAAGAACTAAATCAACAATTGATATTGAATGGGAGAACGGTCAACCAACTTATTTACGTATTTTGGCAAATGAGGCAAATGAGCTTAAAGTGACCTACAAAAACCAGTCTTGGGATTTAATACTTAAAAAAGATGAAGTTTACGAAAATAGCTTTTAAGAATTGTTTAATTTTTTTGATTGGTCTCTTTTTTTTCTCTAAGTGTAACCATGATAGGCCAGCCTATTTGGATTCTGGACTTTCCGTTGATCAAAGAGTTGATGATTTGGTCTCTAGGATGACGTTAGAAGAAAAAATTTCCCAGTTAAGTCACTTTGCTCCAGGTATTCCGCATCTAGGAGTTATTCCATATAATCCTATATTTAAAAATCCACTCGGTCCTACCTCTATAGGTGAGGAGATCATACCTACTTCGCAAAAAGATTATGAGGAAAACCAGTATTGGAAGCACATCGGACCATTAGGTGAAGCTCATTACATGGATGGCGGCTATTGGAATGAGGCTTTACATGGTGTGGCCCGTGCTGGAAGAGCTACGTCATTTCCCCAGTGTATTGGGTTGGGAGCCACTTGGAACCCTGAGCTAATCGAGCAGATGGCTCAGGTCATAGGCATTGAAGCTAGAATACATCATAATGAATATGGGAAAAAGCTAACTTATTGGTCTCCCAATATTAACATACTAAGAGATCCGAGATGGGGTAGAAATGAGGAGTCCTACTCCGAAGATCCATATTTATTATCTAAAATGGCTGTCGCTTACGTTAGAGGCCTCCAAGGGAATGATGATAATTATCTGCAGGCTGTTGCTACTGTGAAGCATTTTGTCGCAAATAACAGTGAGTTTAACAGACACTCAGGATCATCCGATGTAGATGAACGGTTTTTAAGAGAATACTATTTACCTGCATTTAAGGCGGCAGTAACAGAAGGAAAGGTGCAATCTGTAATGAGCGCATACAATGCAGTTAATGGAGTACCGGCAAGTGTAAATAAGTGGTTGCTAGATTCTGTACTCCGTCAGGAATGGGGGTTTGCGGGATATGTAGTTTCGGATTGCGGAGCTATCAGTGATATACCTAATGTTCATAAGTATGAGAAGAATAAGCCAAAGGCTGTGGCAATGGCGGTAATAGCTGGAACAGATTTGGAATGTGAAACTTGCGAGACCGAAGAGTTTATGTATGATAGCTATCTAAGAAAAGGATTTGATGAGGGCTATATCCAAGAGAGTCACATAGACAAAGCGATTAAAAGGTTATTTAAAGTAAGAATTAAACTTGGCGAATTTGAGCAGCCTGGTAGTGTACCATTTGATACGATTTCTTTAGATATGCTTGAATCTCCAGCTCATCAGAAACTTGCTCTGGAGGTTGCGCGTCAGTCTATGGTACTTCTCAAAAATGAAAATAGTATACTTCCCCTGTCAACCTCAATAAACCGGTTGGCCGTCATAGGACCCAATGCGGATGTGGTAGAGTTGGGTGGATACGCAGGTGATCCCTCCATTACAATTAGTCCGTTGAACGGGCTTTCAAAAGTACTTGGGGATCAAACACAGGTAATTTATCATAAAGGATGTAATATCACATCCAATAAAATTGCTGACGAAGAATTAGAGGATGAGGATTGGATAGAAAATGAGGATGTTTCGATAGCCGAGGCAGCCCAGATTGCAGGAAATTCAGATGTTGCTATTGTTGTGGTGGGTACTAATTTATCCATTGCTAACGAAGGGGGAGATAGAGTGGATTTAGATTTGCCGGGGAGGCAGCTAGAATTGATTCAAAAAGTACATGAAGCCAATTCAAAAACAATTGTAGTCCTAATTAATGCCATGCCACTCGCTATTAATTGGGTCAATAATAATATACCAGCCATTATTGAGGCTTGGTACCCCGGACAGTCCGGGGGATTGGCTCTAGCAGAAGTACTTTTTGGCAAAATAAATCCAGGAGGTAAACTTCCAGTCACTTTTTATAAATCAGTAGAGGACCTACCCCCCTTAGGTGATTATGATATTTCCAAAGGCCGAGCTTATTGGTTTTATGAAGGACAAGTATTATATCCATTTGGATTTGGCCTGAGCTATACATCTTTTGATTATTCTAACCTACAAATATCAAACCTGAGTCCCTCAAATAATGAGATTATCAAGGTAAGCTTTGACCTTACCAATGTAGGGGATATAGGTGGCCATGAGGTAACACAACTTTACATTAGGGATATTGAGTCAAGTCATGTTCAACCGTTTAAACGATTAAAAAAATTTAATAAATATTTTATTAAAGTTGATGAAATTAAAAAAATTACATTTGAATTGAACGCAAACGATTTTAAATACTGGAATCCTGACTTAGAAAACTGGTATTTGCAGCCTGGACAATTCGAAATACAAATAGGGAGTTCTTCTGCAGATATTCATTTGTCTCAAACAATAGCTTGGCAATAATGTACTGAAAGCAAACATGTTATTGGAGAGTAAAAAAATTTAATAAAACTATAAAGTTTATGGATTACAATGTCTTTATAAATAACAAATGCAAGTCGTTAAAAAGCATATTGATCATACTTCTATTATTAGGACCAATCGCATGTTCCGAACAGGAGCAATGGGTAGCCGATAAAGAGGAAGACTTAAGCCCATTTGCACCACCAGTGTCTTATCGTGAGGCTAGAGACAAAGCTGATAGCATAGTATCTTTAATGTCTCTAGAAGAAAAAATTGAGATGATTGGAGGAAGGGACATTTTTTTCACGAAAGGATATGAAAAATATGGTATCCCGCCTATAAGATTTTCTGATGCCACACAAGGAATTAGTCTCATAGATTATACAGATCACTTGGACAGGTCAGTTGCGTTTCCAGCACCTATTATGCTTGCCAGTACTTGGAATCGAGAATTGGCGCATCGTTATGCTAAAAGTATCGGTGAGGAGGCTCGTGCGGGTGGTATAACAGTTTTACTCGGTCCCGGATTGAATATTTATAGAATTTCTCAGTATGGAAGAAACTTTGAATACTTTGGCGAAGATCCATTTTTGGTATCCAGAATGGTTGAAAATTACGTGATCGGATTACAGCAGACAGGTACAGTGGCAACATTGAAACATTTTGTGGCTAACAATAGTGATTTTCGTCGCAGAACCTCTAATTCGGTGGTAGGAGAACGTGCATTAAGAGAAATCTACATGCCAGGATTTGAAGCAGGTATTGAGTCGGGTGCAATGGCTGTCATGACTGCTTTCAATCAAGTTAACGGAAAATATGCCCCTCAAAGTAAATATGTGGTTAACAAATTACTCCGAGGCGATTTAGGATTTAAGTGGCTGGTGATGAGTGATTGGTTATCTATCTGGAATGCAGAGGAGGCATTAACCTCAGGTTTGGATTTAGATATGCCAGGAGAGTCTGAGGATGGAGTTTATGGTGTTGATGATCCAGAGAAATACCTGCGTCAAGAAGCAGAACAACTGGTTGAGCTGGGTAGGGTAAGCCAATCGGATATTGATCCAATGGTCTCTAATATTTTGACCACAATTTTTGCAATGCAAATGCCTAAACCCTCTGACAAAGAGCTGAGCTACCTTGATAATTATAGGCAGCATGAACAAATTGCACTTGAGACTGCAAGAGAGGGCGTAGTTCTTCTCAAAAATGAGAGTCTTTTTCCTTTCAAACCACAGAAAGGTCAATATATTCAGGTTATCGGGGATTATGTTGATTCACTTGCCGTAGGTGGAGGGTCTGCGTATGTTATTGGATATAATCAAATTAATTTATTAACTGCTTTAAAGGCGGAGTTGGGAGAGGCTGTCAGGTATTCCCAGAATCCCTCGGATGAAAAGATAAAAAATGCATCCTTAGTATTATATACAGTAGCTACTTATGATAGTGAGGGCTCAGATGTATCTTTTGATCTAAAATCACGCGATAATAATGAGATCAATAGACTTACCCGACTCAATGATAATGTTGGGGTGATAATTTATACGGGTGGTGGTAGAAATATGTCGTTATGGAATGATGAGGTAGAAGCTATTTTGTACGGCTGGTACCCAGGACAAATAGGTAATCAAGCCATTGCAGAAATAATAAGTGGCGCTACTAATCCATCAGGAAAGCTACCAATCACAATAGAAAGGCATTTTGAAGACTCTCCTGGATTTCCATATCTTCCTGATGGTGAGGAGTTATATGATGATTTCGAATTTGATTTTGATCTAGATCACCCCATTCATGATATTTTTTATGATGAGGATATTTTTGTTGGATATCGATGGTATGAATTAAAAAATATCAAGCCATTGTATCCTTTTGGTTTTGGATTGTCATTTTCCGATTTTAGCTACGAAAATCTCCGAGTGTTTAAGCAAGAATATCAATCTGGTGAAGATGTCTTGGTGAAGGTAAGCGTTACAAATACAAGCGATATCGCTGGTAAAGAAATAGTGCAGCTATATGTGCGTGATGTTGAAGCTAGTATTGCACGTCCTTTTAAAGAGTTAAAAGGTTTTCGAAAGGTAGAATTTGCTCCGAAAGCAACAAAAGAATTGATTTTTAAGTTGACCCAAAGAGATTTTTCATTCTGGGATGAAAACACGAGTAGGTGGAAATTGGAGCCTGGTACATTTGAAATTATCGTTGGGTCTTCCTCTCAGAATGTACCTCTTACTGCAAAAGTTAATATCATTTGATTAGGAATATGAGAATAAATTTGATTCTGTTTATTTTATTTTTTTTCAATTGACCAATGTTCAACACATGCGAGAGCTTTTTATCACAAGTCAATATATTCACTGTCCTGAGGTACTAAACGAAGACTGATATGTTCAATAAAATAAAAGGATCCCTATTTAGAAGCGCACTTATCGCATCACTCGGCGGACTGTTGTTCGGCTTTGATACTGCAGTAATTTCGGGTGCAGAGGCTACTTTGAGTGATATTTATTTACCCGTATACAAATCGTTGGCTAACCATTTTGGAAGTTTAAATTTCTGGCATGGCTTCACTGTTGCCAGTGCTTTGATCGGAACAATTATTGGCTCCATTGCTTTTGGAAGGCCTGCAGATCGGTATGGTAGACGGTCAATGCTATTTCTGATAGGAGCTTTATATATGATATCTGCATTGGGAAGTGCTTTTGCCTTTGATTGGTGGTTTTTTGTAGTTATGCGATTGATTGGTGGAATCGCTGTTGGAGGTTCATCGGTGGTGTCACCTATGTACAATGCAGAAATTTCACCTGCTAGTTCGAGAGGGCGTTTGGTAGCACTTACCCAGTTCAATGTGGTTTTGGGTATAATGCTTGCTTACCTCTCTAACTATTGGATCAATGAACTTAATTTAGGAGATATGACTTGGAGATGGATGTTTGGAGTGGAGGCAGTTCCTGCCTTGCTATTTTTTGTTTTCATGTTCCTCAATCCAAGAAGTCCTCGTTGGTTGATCAGTCGTGGTTTAGTAAAGGAAGCAAAAATCATTATCGAACAACTTGGTTCGGACATTGGAGATGTGAATAAGGAGGTAAAAGAAATTCAGAATTCGTTACTTGCTGAAAATACAGCTAAGTCTGAGCGGTTCTTTCAAAAACGTTATTTTATACCAATATCATTGGCTGTATCAATTGCGATGTTTAACCAATTATCAGGCATTAATGCCATATTATATTATGCACCCCGAGTGTTTGAAATGGCAGGATTTGAAAAGTCTGGAGCGATGCTCAGCTCACTCGGGATTGGGTTTGTTATGCTTATTTTTACTTTAATTGCCTTGGTGATTATTGATCATTTCGGTCGAAAAAATTTAATGATATGGGGATCCATTGGCTATATATTAAGTCTTACTGCTATTGCAGTCACTTTCTATTCCAATGGTACTGATTTTACCTATATTGGTAGCATGGTGGTTTTAATTAGCATCATGATCTTCATAGCTGCTCATGGTTTTGGACAAGGTGCAGTTATCTGGGTGTTTATTAGCGAAATATTTCCCAATAAGGTTAGAGCAAGGGGGCAGTCACTTGGCAGTTTTACGCATTGGTTTATGGCTGCAGTAATTTCATGGACATTTCCGGTTTTTGCAGAATTTTCGGGTGGGCATGTATTCACCTTTTATATGATTTGTATGATATTACAGCTATTGTGGGTAGTATTTAAAATGCCAGAAACCAAGGGAGTGCCTCTGGAACAACTGGAAAAACAATGGCACTGATTTGAAACTTAATCTTCAATTTATGAAAAATATTAATTTCTTGATATGTGCTTGGCTAACATTAAGTTTCGTTCATGCGCAGCACGATGAATTCAATGTTCGAGTTATAGCGGATCACATATATGCTGAGCATTTGTATAGAGATAAATTATTGAAGGACCCTTATCGACCTCTATATCATTACGTAATTCCGGAGGGTATGGCTCATCCATTTGATCCAAATGGGGCGTTCTATTGGAAAGGCAGATATCACCTTTTCTACATAATACAGACAGTGAGACCGAAACCATTTTATCGAGGTGATGCGTGGGCACACATATCGAGTCATGATTTGATTCATTGGAAACAACATCCCACAGCTCTAAAACCAACTGATGACACACCAGAACGAGCTATATATAGTGGTAATATGTTTTTGAACAAAAAGGGCATTCCGACAATCATGTATCAAGGATTGGGTGCTGGAAATAGTATTGCAATAAGTGCCGGTGATGACTGGTTAGATTATTGGGATCGTCATCCTAATAATCCGGTAATACCCTATGCCGAATATTCTTTAGACAATGATGGAGCCGAGTATCGAACGATTCTAGATAAAATGCCAGACTATGGGCAGTATGATATATGGGATCCACATTGCTGGTTGGATGGAGATACCTATTATACAATTACAGGTAACAACGAACTCTGGCCTGGTAAAGACGCCTTGTTTAAATCTAAAAATCTGAAGGATTGGGAACTTTTGGGTGATTTTTTTCATCATGAACCAATAGAGGGGACGCTCGATTGTCCTGATTTTTTTCGGTTAGGTGAGAAATTTGTTCTTCTATACTTAAGAAATGGGTTAGAATATGTAATTGGTGATTTTAAGGCTGAGCAGTTTTATCCAGAAAAACGAGGAACTATGACATGGAACATTGGGGCTGGATATGCTCCCGAAAGCTTGGTGGATTATAAGGGTCGTAGGATTATGTGGGCAGCACTCAATGATAGTCGTACGGGCTGGGGGGATATAGATAATTTCATTACTAAACATGCATGGGCCGGTACTCTGACCCTTCCGAGGGAACTATCGCTTGATGAAAATAATAATCTTAAAATTAAACCCATTGATGAGCTAAAGGTATTAAGATATGATTCCATCAAAATTGAAAATCTTAATGTCAATGAGGAGATGGTGCTCGAGAAGATTAGAGGAAACTCAATGGAGCTAAAATTATCAATAAATCCTCGAAAAGCTGAATATTTGGGAATAAAGGTCTGTGCATCAGTTGATGGACAAGAGGAAACAGTTTTGACATATTATCCATCAAAAAACGAATTTAAAATAGACCTTACAAAATCCTCATTAAATAATGAGTACATGGAGGGATATTTGTGGGAAAAAGATAAAATTCAAAAAGCGAAATTATCACTTGGACGAAATGAAAACCTTGACCTTAGAATTTTTATAGATCGTTCGGTGATTGAGGTTTTTGTTAATGAAAAGCTCGCATTAGTACAAAGGATTTATCCAGTGATGAAGGAGAGCGATCAGGTGATACTTTTTAGTAATGGTGGAAGTATTCAGGTTCCAATATTGGAGAGTTGGAAACTTCATCCATCTAATCCATATTAATTATGAAAAAGTTATTTCTAATATTTTCATATTTATGTGCCTTGAATGCTTTGTCACAAGAGTGCAATATTGTTGAATTAATTCGCAGCACAGGAATTGATAAGTATTCAGATATTACATATTTGTCTATGAAGAAGCACCCTGAATTGGATGATGTGAAAAACTATTTCTTTAACACCAAAGATTGTAAGTGTTTTGAGGGAGGGTCATATTTTGTGGGTTTGAAAGATATGGGGGCTAAAAATTTGATAGTTAACCTACAGGGAGGAGGAGCATGCTGGTCAGGTTTTTTTGAATGTAAGGAAGATGTTGACATTGAGGAATTTGAAAGCGTTGAGAAAGATCTTCATAAACCGAATACAGTACTCTCATGGAATACAACCTTCATTCCGTATTGTGACGGAAGCAACTACATGGGTGATAATACGGTGGATTATGATGAAAATGGAATAACAGATCATAGTCATTGGGGAATCAGGCACCTTAGTGCTGGACTCAATCTGGCCAAATCTGAGCTGGAAGAGCCAGATAAAATTCTCATTACTGGATGCAGTGCTGGTGGATATGGTACATTTCCTGCCATGTTACTGGCAAGATTAAAATTCCCAAATGCTAGAATTTATGTGCTAAATGAAAGTGGTCCAGGTATGACTGATGCTAATAAGAATGGTATATGGGATTTGGTTAGGGAGAATTGGGGTATGGATGAGTGGTTGCCAAATCAATTTGATGAAGGTCAGAACTCACTACTCCCACTTTATAGTTGGATGCTGGGGCATGATCCCCTGATCAAGGTAGCAGTATTTTCAAGTTACCATGATGCGGTGCTGGCGAATGAATTTCTGGGCATTACTGGGACGGAATTCAAAAATCGTTTATTGAAGGATTCTGAGATCATTCAACAGGAATTTCCAGATCGGTTCAAAAGATTTTTTATTAAGGAAGACTCACATTGTGTAGAGGATTACTTTTATGAAATAGACGGAATCTCTTATGCCGAATGGGTAAGACATTTTGTAAATGATGATACTGACTGGATAGATATAATGGAATAGTATGATTAACAAAATTATTATCCTGTCGTTTATTTTGACTTCATATTTTGCATCGGGGCAAGTCCTTGTAGCCACTGAGGCAAACCATTTAATCAAAATGGCTGCTAAGGAAGTTCGGAGGTATACATACTTGAGGACAGGTAAGTTGTTAGATATTAAATCTAACATTAATATCGATAATCAAAGGATAATAGTGGGTACGCACGATGCAAAGGTTATTAGAGAATTAACGGAATTGAGAGCACCCAAGGGGGGATTTTTTATAAAATCCGTTGACTCAAAATATGGAGAAACTTTACTCATTTCAGGTGATACGAATATCAGTACACTTTATGCCGCATATCGATATGCAGAGCTTATTGGTTGCAGATTTTATTTACACGGAGATGTCATCCCGGATCAAAAAATAGGTTTAAAATTTACTGGTTTTGACGAGCAAGGTCAGCCAACAACTAAAGACGAAAGGCAGTGGGAGACTCGAGGGATTCAACCATTTCAAAACTTTCCTGCTGGATCTGTAATGTGGGGTGTTGAAGATTGGAAAATGCACATCGCCCAATTACCAAAAATGGGGATGAATTTCATAGGGCTACATACCTACATGTCGGATCCAGAAGATGATCACGTTGGAGACTATGGCCCAAATCTTAACGTTTGGATCGGTCACGAAAATGATCTGAATTCGGATGGAACTGTAGATTTTGCTTATGATGCTACTTTTTTTCATACCCATCAGAAAATCATTGGATGGGGAAAGACTAATACTTCCGATCTGAAAGGAGGAGCCAATCAGCTTTTTCCCTCTAATGGATATCCCTCCGAGATCATAGGTGAATCCTATCATACCGACCAAAGTGGGTATATACGATCTTTTAAGGAGACAGGTACACTTTTCAAAAATGTATTTACCTATGCCAATCTACTGGGAGTTACTACAGCTACCGGTGTAGAGCTGCCTTTAGGTAGGGATAAAGAATCTGGTTCAGATGATTTGGTCAATGGCGTTCCTGATGTTTTACAAGATCGGTTGATCAACGAATACGGACTGGATCCTCTCTCCGATGAAGCATCCAAAGCACTATATCGGGGCATGTATCGATGGCTGATTTATAATCAGATTCCAGTTAATTATTTCTGGATTTGGACTACTGAAATCTGGATGCCCTGGGGCGGAGCCGGACGTGATTCTGAGCGTATCCAGGCAGCCAAAGATAATCTGAAAATAGCCGTAGAGGCATGGGAGGAAATGGAAGTGAAACCTTTTGATCGATTTGCACTTGGAGGTTGGGCATTTGGAGCGCAGGGTAATCCAGACGTTTTTGGTGATATTCTTCCAAGTATTCAAGATGCTTATTCTTTCATGAATCCACCCTACAATATGAAAGGGCGACATATGAAGACTGAAGAATGGATTGATCAGGTACCAAAAGAGCGCGTTAAATGGCCTTTTACCTGGATGGAGTATGATTATTCACTCGAACAACCTTCTTTCCATATGTATCGGGTACTAGAAGATGGACAAATAGCATGGGAACAACATGCAGATGGATTTATGGGAGAGTTTTGGCGTACTCGGATGATCGGCCCACAGTTTGCCGCGGTAAAAGATCTGTCATGGGATTATTCGCTAACAGATAAAGAAATCATATCAGATCTTCCAATGAGTCATCAAAATAGAAATAAAAAAATTGATCAAATATATATGGATTGGGCGATTCACGAATTCGGTAATAACGATGCAGCAAAAAGAATAGCCTCTGATATGGCAGCTTTTGAAAAACCTGATGATAATCGCTTTATGAATGTAACTAATTTCACTGAAGGAGCAGATGATATTTATTCTCAGGGATATATTACGGGGGACGACTGGGGGAGTGATCACATCTGGGGCGCATGGGAGAATGAAGCCCCTAAACTCAATTGGATTGCTGAGTGGGAAGAATTAAGGATTACAATCGAAGGACAAGGTAATTTAGCCAGATTTGACTATTGGATGAATACTATGAAATCTTACCGTCTAATGGCTAATATATCATCAGAAATCAATCAATATAAAATCAAAACAGATAAAGGAGCGTTGGAGAGTGCTGCTGCGCATCGTTCAAATCTAGCCAGTCTCTGGGAAAAACTCATGAGCTTGTTAGTTCAGCGAGTTCATGATGAAGTAGATTTAGGAGTCATCCTCAATCTTCAGTGGCGGTCGTGGGATAATTGGATTGTAGGTAAATACGACAGGGAATTTCTGAAGGCCGGTGGACAATTACCTGCAGATCATGCCCCCTCTATGGACTATCAGGGAGAAGCTTTTATCACCTGTATGCCAATTAGAACACATATCCTAAATAAAGAAAATTATCAGGTCAAAGCAGTCATAATGGGACAAGTGAGCGAAGTTATCATTTATTATAGGAAGTTAGGTTCTGAGGAGTTTGAATCCTTACCCATGCTCCATGTGAAAAGGGGGGTTTATCAGATTCAACTATCTGATCAGGATGAAGATTTTGAATGGTATGTTAAAGCCAAAACCGATCTGGGAGATGTAGTTTATCCCGCCACCGCTGGTGCAGAAACTTTATCTCAATATCAAACAGTTATCGTATTAAACTAATGATAATGATATGTAAAATTGATTTGAGTAATCTCATGTTGCCTTTTATTGTGCTATTGGTATTGTCATGCAATCAATCCAGTGAGCCAATTGTCATTGCTACGTTTGATCATTCCCTGGAGAACTGGATAAAGGAAGGAAAAGCATTTGGTGAGGGGCCGGTAAAGGAAACTATGGGATATTATGGTGAGGCACATCTCTCAAGTCTCAATGAGCTCAATGAGCCATCCACTGGTAGACTGACCTCTCTGGAATTTAGAATAGAAAGAAATTACATACATTTTCTGCTTGGTGCCCGTGAGATAGATTTCATGAATGAAAAAGGTGACATGTCCATTGAGTTACTTCTAAATGGCGAGGTAGTAAGATCAAAAAAGCCCGAAGAATTTCACGCTATGTTTCATGCTGGTTGGAATGTCTCAGAATTTAAAGGTGAGATGGTTCAAATAAGTGTAATGGATGAGGACGATCGACCTTTTGTTTATATCGATGTGGATCATATTGTACAGAATAATATTCCTTTAGAGGGTATTGTGACAGAGCGTATCATTGAGATGAGTTCAGGTACCATTAATATTCCTATCAAGGAAAATGCGCCTAGGTATTATTTTGAGATTTATGCTAATGGTGAGTTAATTAGAGCCTTTGATGCTTCCCTCGCAACAACTGATGATATTGATTTCTGGGTGAAACATGATATGTATGAATGGTCTGGAGAGCATGTTAAAATAAGAACTTATCAATACTTTGAAAATAAGTCAAAGATACTTGATAACCTTGTTGTTAGTGATGGTCTTATAGATTCTGATAATTTGTACAAGGAAAATCTCAGACCCCAATTTCATTTTACTGCCAAGCGAGGCTGGCTTAATGATCCTAATGGACTAGTCTTTCATCAAGGTGAGTATCACTTGTTTTATCAGTCTAATCCTTATGGAAATGATTATGGTAGAAATGATTATAATAAGACATGGGGCCATGCGGTTAGCGAGGATCTGGTTCATTGGAAGGAATTGCCTGCAGCCATCAATCCCGATCATCTTGGGTCGATTTATTCAGGCTCGGCTATTATCGATCATAACAACAGCACAGGATTCGGATTACAGCAAAATCTTGCGTTGGTTGCGCTTTACACATCAGCTGGAACTCGCAACCGCTGGTCTTTGGGGGAACCTTTTACCCAGTCGGTTGCATATAGTCTGGACAATGGAAGAACCTTCACCAAGTATGACGGTAATCCAGTATTTGAAAATATGGGATATATCAACAGAGATCCAAAAGTATTTTGGTATGAGGCGGGTCAGCATTGGGTGATTGTGTTGTATTTGGATCATGGGGCATTCGTATTTTTCACTTCTGATGATCTCAAAGAATGGAAACAACAAAGTACTATTCAAATTGAGGATCTTGGTATCTCGGAGGTGTCTGCATTTGAAGACTGTCCCGAACTTTTTGAATTGCCAATTGACGGAAATCCAGAAAACACAAAATGGGTATTGTATGCTGGATCAGGTGATTATGTTTTAGGTGATTTTGATGGTAAAAAATTTATTCCTAAAACAGGATTGCTAAAATATAACCACGGTGATTGTTTCTATGCCTCACAGACTTTTAATAACGTCCCACTGGAAGATGGTCGCAGGATTCAAATGGCGTGGGGCATAGTAGACTTTCCAGAGATGCCATTTAATCAGATGATGACATTTCCTGTCTCATTGACCTTAAGAAGTACAACGAACGGGGTAAGGATGTTTGCAAATCCAGTGAATGAAATTGAGAAACTGTATAACTCAATGAAATCATATACTGACATTTATTCTCAACCAGGTGAGAATTTACTTGTGGGCTTTAATAGTGGCTTATATGATATATCGATGGACGTATTATCAAGTTCACAGGGTAACATTATATTCGAGGCTAATGGAAGAGAAATCAACTTCGATTTAGATCTGCAAACGATCGCCAGCGAAGATTTGGAGATTAATTATCAAATCAAAGATGCTGAAATGAATATTCGTTTATTGGTCGACATAAAGTCCATTGAATTGTACCTGAATGATGGTGAAATTTATATACCTTTAAGAATTGATGGCAAAATCGAGTTAGAGTCGATTTCACTGACATCAGATTCGCCTGTAAATATTCAGGAATTGAAAATAAGAACTCTTCGATCAATATGGAACTAAAATTCACGATGTCAGAAAAAAAAAAGTTATGAAATCAAAATTCATTATTTTATTCATCTTGATTACTATATTTGCTAGTTGTGATCAAGAAAAAAAACAGGAAGTAGAAGCAGTGACTAAACGTGTTGGTATGGTGATAAAGCTAAAAGAAGAAAATCTAGCAGAATATAGAAAGCTTCATTTAGACGGTAATACTGGAGTCCGAGATCTGCTCATTAAATATAATTTACATAATTTTTCCATCTTCCTTACTCAACTTGAAGATGGTAATTATTACGAATTTGGCTATTACGAGTATACAGGTGACGATTTTGATAATGACATGAGGGCGCTTTCAGAAGAACCTCGAAATATTGAATGGTTAAAGATTTGTAATCCGATGCAGGAGCCGATAGGAGAAGCTAAGGGTTGGAAGGAAATGGAAACGGTTTACTTTAATCCATAAGAGTCTATAATAAATCACTCAGAATGATTATTAAGATCATCCTTAAATGCTGTAAAGGTTATGAGTCATTAGTTGTGGTGATTTGTTATGTAAGTGTTGTATTTGCTCAAAAACCATTTCAACCTTTTAATTTGATATCCGATAAAATTAAGGGATAGGACGATATTTTACTTCGAGTAATTAGCATAGCGAGGCTTGTTGATGAAAACATAAAAAAAGGACTCCAATCTATTTTATTCGGTCCTTTTTTAAGGTGAGGTAATTAGTTTATTACCAATTTTTAATTGTAGATTTTTAAATCTCTGACTATGTAATCTCTTACATTTTCGGTTTCACCTCTTTCACCAGGAAGTTTAATGAAATCACTTTGACTTTGAAGTTTATTTAGAATTATCATATGAACATGATCATCCTTGTCTGAAACACCTACCCAATGAGTTGCTCCATTAGGATAATTAATATCATAAGTTCTGAAACCCACCCATCGTTTCTCTAATCCTTTTTTGAATTTCTTGACAATTTTATTGTGTACTATTTTGAATTGATTTGGATCATCAATTTTAATATCCCAGATATGTGTCTACTCATAATTTTCGTTGGTCCCCTATGGTCTGCTAAAAGCTCCGACACAATATGATTCTCCCCACTCTTCGATGTAATTATTCATTTGACTCCACCAAAGGTTTGCTTTCTCTTGAACATTTGTTCATCCCCAAAGATCTTGTCCTATTGGCCAGTATCATATCAGTCGATGTGTAATACCATTATCACAGCTTTTTCTATTACTTTGAACTCCAAAACCTCCATTAGGTTTCACATCTGTACAAAAGGTTTCAAAGGCAGTTCTAATATCACTTTTAGAGAAATCTTTCACTTTGATCACTTAAACATTAAAAACTATTGTCTGAGCTAAAGGCATAGTAGCGAATAGTGAGTTAATTATTAACAAAATTATTTTTTCCATTTTTATTAATTTTTTTTAATAAAGTTTTTTCCGAATACAAAAAATACTTTTTTTTAAAATTGTAATATTTGAATATAAAAAACACTTAAAATTTTTTCACGGCCTAAGTCGAAATAGAAATCAATTTCTGGTCTATTAATTCAACAAAAAGTTATTCTCATCTTTAATCTAGGTCATCTACCGAACAGTTGATAAAATTAGGTTTGGGTTTTATCCAAGCTATTGCATCTCTGCTGAAGTTTTCACAATCTGAAACATTACTCACGTCCCAAGAATCAATATCTTGGTTAAAAGATTGCGCACCTGCAAACATACTGTTCATGTTTGTAATATTGCTTACATCCCAAAAACTAATATTTTGGTTAAAACCATCAGTTAAATAAAACATATGGGATGTATTGGTTACATTACTCAAGTCCCAAGAGCTAATGTCCTGATTAAAATAGGGGAAAGATCTTCTGGTAAAATTGATATAACTCAAATTAGTAATTCTCGTGGTCACAACGTACTTCATATCTTCATTATTCAGCACCATTTCGTATAAAATTACTGAATCAACAACCACATAGCTAAATTCACCTAATTCATATGATTCCCCGATTATAGCATTACTCGAAGCTTTAATTGTAACACCATTTTCGGCTAAGTAAATAGGTGGTTTTTTAGTTCTAATAATTGCATTTCCATCTGATGAATCAGCATTAGCAATTTTAGTATTATCATCTGTAAAAGGATCTATACTTTCTTGCCCACAATTAGTGAAAACTACAACAGAATAGATGATACTTAATAATATGAAGTCTTTGATGTGATTTTTGATGGTTAATTATTGTTAGTGACCAAAATTAATAAAACTTTTGACCCCCGATGAATTCTTTTAATCCTAAGGTATTGCTATTGTCCAATTTAATTATTTTTAAAAAGTTCTCAACTATGACAAAATTAAAAAGTTTTCAATAAGAAAAAGTACAGATAAATTGGGGTATTTTTGCTATTGTTGTAATCAGGGATGAGATACACAAGTCAAAGGAAGCGGGAGGGATTTGTGATGTTGATGATCGTGAGGCCTTTGGATAATTATTTCATTAATGATTTTAAAATTTTGCTTTAACCCATCTCTTGATAGATTTCATTCATCCTTTAATTTTTCATCATCCGTGATACATACTGTTTCAATACATAGTAAAAAAATAATTTATTGTAATTTTAATCTCTTTATCTTCGGAGCAGCATTAGAATTATAAATACTTTTTATTTAGTCTAAGGGTTTCTTTTTTTTTTGCATAATCAACTTATTTTTACATACTGTTTTGCGCACGTGACGGAACTGGTAGACGTGCTAGGTTGAGGGCCTAGTGGCTAATTATGGCCGTGGAGGTTCGATTCCTCTCGTGCGCACTCCCCAGGCTTTGGAAAACACTTTTTTTCCAAGGCCTTTTTAAATTTCAGAATATGAAAATGAATATACCCCTTTTAAAAAAGTTGTGTGAGACCCCAGGTACTTCCGGTTTTGAGTCTCAAATAAGAGACGTTATTGAAAAAGAAATACGGTCTTATTGCGATGAGATTTCTATTGACAATATGGGCAATTTGATTGCATTGGTAAAAGCAAAAAAAAGAGTGTCCCCGAAGAAAATTATGCTAGCTGCCCATATGGATGAAATTGGCTTTATGGTAACAAATATCGATGATAATGGCTTTATTCGATTTCACACGTTGGGAGGATTCGATCCTAAAACTCTCACCGCCCAACGTGTGGTGATCCATGGTCAGAAGTCAGTGATCGGAGTTATGGGTTCGAAACCTATTCATTTAATGAAGTCGGAAGAACGAAAAAAGGAGTTGCAAATAGAAGATTTCTTTATTGATACTGGGATGTCCGTAGCAGAGGTAAAAAAAATCATAGCTGTAGGTGATCCCATTACTAGAGAAAGAGAATTGATTGAAATGGGAAATTGCATAAATTGTAAATCGTTAGATAATAGAATATCAGTTTATGTATTGATTGAGGTGCTTAAGCAATTAAATGAACCTCAAATAGATGTTTATGTCATATTTACAGTTCAAGAAGAGTTAGGATTGCGGGGTGCCCAAGTTGCATCACATTACATTGATCCAGATTTTGGATTGGCCATAGATACAACCATTGCATTTGATTTGCCAGGGTCACAAGATCATGAGAAAATAACATCACTTGGGAGTGGACCTGCAATCAAAATTATGGATGCTTCTACAATCTGTGATCCTAGAATGGTAAAGTATTTGAAACAAACGGCTAATGAGGCTGCGATAAATTGGCAACCCGAGGTTCTTACAGCAGGAGGAACTGACACTGCAAGATTACAACGGACTGGTAAACATGGGGCTATCGCAGGGGCTGTTTCTATTCCTACGCGTCATTTGCATCAAGTAATAGAAATGTCAAACAAAGAAGATGTTCTCAATACCATTTTACTAATCAATCAATTTCTTATAAAAATAACCAGTTTCAATTGGAATAGATAAGCCAAGTTTATTGATTTTGGATTGACTTTTTTTTATTCGTCAAAATCATATTTAAGCAGATTCTGATCTTCTCTATCCTTTTTCGCCATCTTCGATTTGATCCTATTCTTCTCATGTGCATAGCCATGTGTTATTTTTTCCGTTTGAGCTAATAATAATGCAGATAAAATGAAGATTATATGAATGATTATTTCAATAATGATTCCCTCACTGCTCACCTTGGTTGCAGCCTCTCTGTAATCAACAAAAGTCTTTAAAAGTTGAACACCTGTAATAGAGGCAAGTGAAGTTGCCAATTTTATTTTTAATTGTCCTGCATCTAAGTTATTTAACCAAAGGGGTTTGTCCTCATGTAAATCGACCTCCATGCGGCTCGTAAATATTGAGTATCCACCAATGGTTACAATGACTAAAAGGTTCATTACCATTGAGATGTCTACAAGGTTCAAAACACTAAGCATCATCTCAGTTTCTTGCCATGGACCCGATTTTGAACCAACTGGTTGGTTCAAAAGTCTTGTAAACATGTTGTAGAGTTCGTGAAAAAACACATATAGATAAATGAATGATCCAAAAATCAATCCACCGTACATAGGAGCTTGAACCCAGCGGCTCCAAAACATGAATCCTTCAAATAGGTTTTCTAATTTTTTTGACATAAATACAAATGATGTACTAAATTCTGTGGAAAGATAGACAAATTATTTTTTAATGATTTCAGTTTAGAATATTAATGAGTCGAAAAAAGGAGGATCAATTTACAGGAGTTATTTTAACATATTTTATTGGGTGTATTTCTTTATTCATTTGTTTATTGAAAAATAAAGAAAATTATAGATAGTAATTGTTTGGGTTGGCATGATATTTAGATATTTTTACGGTACTCAAATGCCAAAGTGGCGGAATTGGTAGACGCGCACGACTCAAAATCGTGTTCTTTCGAGAGTGAGGGTTCGATTCCCTCCTTTGGTACAATAAGGACTTCTTTAGTTGCAAGCTTTTTGTAGATTCTCGATTCAATAGTTATAATCCTTTTTAAGTGAACCGCAACAGTCATCGATCATCACTATCGTAACCATTTAAAATAAGTAGTAGTAATTGGGTAATCTTTGTGAATAGCAGTTCCGTAGATATGGGAATATCAGCTTCAGGGTCTTCGCTGATTTCTAACCTATCATTGGATATTAATTATAGAATATGTTACACAATTTCTATAATTAAGAATTTTGCGGTGCTCAAGTTATTCTTAGAAAGTTGACGATCTTTATTTCTCCAAATGCATTAAGAACAGAAAAATGCTATGTGTGTGGTATATTATTTGATTTTGATTTTTGTTAGAATAATAGTTTAATAACCTCATTGTCAATAATTTAATTTTTTATTTTTTAAACAGATTACAAAAATTAATGACTTTTTTTTCTTGAATCCAGACACATAGTTTTCAATATTATGATTCAATGTTGAAATTTATATAAACAGTAGCATCCATGCGAATTCCTAAAAGTTCTGAGGCACGTCCCATATTAATGCCAATCTGTAGGACTTTTTCTGAATTAAAAAAAATAAAACACTCTCCGGGTTCGACTTCATCATAGCCTTCATGCAATCGATCAAAAATCTCTCTACCTATTTGTACTTGGAAGGAGCTGTTTCCATTAATTTTTTGAATTTCAAGATAATCTTTATGCTTAATATTGGTAATTAAGTTGCCATAGTGATCGATGTGAATGACATGGCCTACTATGTTTTTTTTTGTTATTTTAGCAATTCGGTTCATTAGTTGGAGATGATCTGTTATGATCTTTCCTATGTACTTTAGATCACCTCCCATGGCTAAGTCTTTTACTGCTTGACTCACCTTTTTCGGACAATTGTTTTCTGGATTTATCGCGCAAATTTCGACGACTAGAGTAGGGTTTTCATCGCTAATAATACTGAAAATACCAGAATCTGTACCGATGAAATGATGTCCTTCAAGTGTCATTCCAATCCATCTGTTTTTTAGACTTCTAGAAGAATTCATAGCCACGAAATGGACGGTTCCTATCGGAAATTTTTTAAAAACATTACGTAATATATAACCCCCATGACTAATATCAGATAAATTAATTTCATGACTGATATCAACTATTGTTAACTGGTAGTTTAGTTTTAGTAAGATTCCTTTTGTAGCTGCTACATAATGGTCCTCTAATCCATAATCAGACATAAAAGTGATTAGAGCCATGTTTGAAAAAAATATTTGTTTATTTTGTTATAAATATATTATTGTAAAAATAGGCAAAGTCAATTTTAAAAGATACTTCAATTGCTCAAAAAAATATTTACTTTAGAGAACATACCCTTGGTTGATTTTCTTGGAACAGAAAATGTCAATATTAATGAGATCATATCGGCTTTTCCAGATACCAAAATTATCTCAAGAGGTAATGAAATCACTGTTCAAGGAGCAGCTCCTCAATTAGTTAAGATCAATGAAATTTTAAATGCATTGACTCTTCATTATCACAAATATGGAAATCTCACTCAGGATCATGTGATTTCGTATTTGATGGATGAAAATCATTTAAATGAGAAAGATGATTTGGGAGAAATTTTAGTTTATGGTACAAGGGGAATTAAAATTAGGTCAAAGTCGGCAAATCAAAGAGAACTGGTTATTGCTGTACAGAAAAATGATTTGGTTTTTGCCTTGGGACCTGCAGGAACTGGTAAAACCTACATATCAGTTGCCTTAGCAGTTAAAGCATTGAAAAACAAAGAGGTAAAAAAAATAATTATTACTCGTCCAGCGGTTGAGGCCGGTGAAAGTTTAGGGTTTTTACCGGGAGATTTAAAGGATAAAATAGATCCCTATTTAAGACCGATCTATGATGCTTTGAGTGACATGATTCCTGCAGAAAAACTAAAATTTTATCAGGAAAATAATATTATTGAGATTGCTCCCTTGGCTTATATGAGAGGTAGAACACTTAATAATGCATTTATTTTACTAGATGAAGCTCAAAATGCCACACAAAGTCAGATCAAAATGTTTCTAACACGGATGGGTCCTAGTTCAAAGGTAATTGTAACAGGCGATAAGTCTCAAATCGATTTACCCCAAAAACAAAAATCAGGATTATTAGAAGTTTTGGAGGTGCTCAAGGAGACGAAAAATATTGGATTTGTCCATCTTGATGAGAAAGATGTACTTAGACACCGTCTTGTAAAAAGTATAATCAAAGCGTATCGCAGGCATTATGAATTATAAGGTTGTACCGGTAGATTCAGCTTACCTACTGCGTAAATCTTTTGAAGTAAGACAACTTGTTTTTGTGAATGAGCAAGGTCTTTCTGAGGTGATTGTACATGAGGACCCGAATAAATCGGCACATTACTTTGTGGCTATAGATGTAGATGGTAATGCCTTGGGTACCGCGCGCTGGAGGATAACTTCTGAAGGTGTGAAGCTTGAAAGGTTTGCAGTATTACAAGCCTATAGAAATAATGGTTTGGGTAGAGATTTGTTAAAATCTATTTTGAATGATATTAAAAGCAAATTTGGTTCGGAAGTGCTTGTTTATTTAAATGCACAATTGAAAGCTGTAAACCTATATGGCCACCAAGGATTTTTACCGGTTGGCCCGAGATTTATAGAAGCGGATATTATCCATCAAAAGATGGCTCGGACACTTTAAATATTAAAAGTATCATTTTATCATACTCTGTCAAAGAAAAATCGAAATTTTTTATAAGTTAAGTTATATTGCTTGAAATGCCATGATTGAATGTAAATATGGAATGCCTATTCTTTTTTGTAATATTCATTAAGTATTTACTTCGATATATGGTTCTATGATTTCTATTTTGATCTTGCCCTGATAATCTTTTTCATCTTATTTTGATTATCGATTTTTTACTTTTTCCTTGTTTGAAAGAATTAATTATTTTCGTTGGAATTATGAGCATGTTGATGATCGGTTTGGTTTGATATGTCTTTGCTTTGATACTGATAAAATCATTAATAAATTTATCATATGAACTTTCAAGTACATATGTGCGAAATAAGATGGCTATTGAGCGGAGAATTGTGGTTGCAGGAACTGATATTATTTTTCAATATTTTTACAAAATAGAGCTAAAAGGAATATTTAATTTGAACAAGTTTGACTGATCCGAAAGATATATTGCGTACTTATTGGGGTTTTGAACATTTTAGGGAATCTCAACTTGAAATTATTGATTCTGTACTAAAAGATCAAAATACTCTTGCATTATTACCCACCGGTGGAGGAAAGTCAATTTGCTTTCAAATTCCTGGATTGATACTTGATGGTGTTACCCTTGTGGTCACTCCACTGATTGCTTTGATGGTTGATCAAGTAAATGAGCTCAAAAATAAAAATATTAAAGCAGTAGCTATTCATGGGGGCTTATCTCCTCGAGAAATTGATATTCTTTTAGATAACTGTATTTATGGAGGTATTAAATTTCTCTATGTCTCTCCTGAAAGATTGACTACAGAGCTTTTTTTGGCTAGAGTAGAAAAAATGGTAATTTCTTTGTTCGTAATCGATGAGGCCCATTGTATCTCTCAATGGGGTCATGATTTCAGACCTTATTATTTAAAAATAAAAGATTTTATAGTGTTATTTCCCATAGCCAAGCTTATTGCATTGACGGCTTCTGCTACTGAGGTTGTAAAAAAGGACATCATCAATCAGCTTGAGATGGTGGATCCTAAAGTATTTCAGAATAGTTATGTCAGATCCAATCTTTCCTTTGTTGTATTCAAAGGAGAAAATAAACTGCAAAAGGTATTTGAGATACTCAATAAAGTAGCAGGGTCCTCTATTATATACGTGAGGAGTCGAAAGAGAGCTGAACAGGTTGCGAGAGATCTAAATCAAAAAGGTATTTCTGCGCGATTTTATCATGCAGGCTTATCCTATAATGAAAGAAATCAAAGACAAGCCGAATGGACACAATCTAAATTAAGGGTAATGGTAGCAACTAATGCTTTTGGGATGGGAATTAATAAGCCAGATGTACGCACGGTGCTGCATCTGGATTTACCCCAAACGTTGGAAGCCTATTACCAAGAAGCAGGAAGGGCAGGTCGAGATGGCATGAAAGCTTATGCAGTACTCTTTTTTAGTAAACAAGATATCATTCAGACAGAAAAGCGTATTTTTCAGGCATCAGTGGACATTAAATTTATTAAACGTGTTTATCAAGCCATCTCAAATAGGTATAAGTTGGCAATTGGAAGTGGAGCAGGATTAAGTTTTGATTTTGCTTATTTTGATTTTATCGATGATTTTGAGTTACCCTCTCATCCTACTATTGTTGCGCTAAGGAAGCTACAAAATGCTGGTCTTATTCAACTGACAGAAAATATTTATCAAAAGTCCAAGATCTCGATGTTGATGCAAAGAGAGATACTGTATCAGTTTCAGTTAACTCATGCTTCACTTAACCCCTTGATTAAAGTACTTTTTAGACTGTATGGGGGTGAGCTTTATACAAGTTATATGATGATCGATGAAGAAGATATCGCCCGTATTTTGAAAATCAACTTAAAAAAATTAAAAGAGCAATTGCATTTTTTGCATGATTATCAAGTAATAGATTATAGAAAAACAAACTTTAAGCCGCAAATTGAATTTATTAAGGGACGATTAGACTTAGGATCCTTACCCATTCAATCGGTTGATTTGAAGAAAATGAATAAGCAGGTTGTTGACAAATTTGGTCATGTAGTACGTTATGTAAACACAGATTATGCGTGTAGGACTAGAATGCTTCTAGATTATTTTGGTGAGCATATGAATTTTGGATGTGGCATTTGTGATTTTTGTCTCACTAAAATAAAAAATAATGACGGAGTTAAATCTTTTTGAAAATATTCAGTCCTTATTTTGTTAAGGAATTGATATATATGCCTCATTCGTTTTTTTAAATTTTTCATGGATTATGTTATATCATTAACGAGGTATTTTAGTAGATGAAAATAAGATTTATCTTGAGGAAGACGACTATAAAAAGACCATAATTTTTAGCTAAAGTCATTAATTTTCTAATATTGCCAGCCCGGGCAACGTTTTTCCTTCCATATACTCTAATAAAGCTCCTCCACCCGTTGAAACATAGGATACTTTATTACCAAAACCTAAATTATTGATGGCGGATGCAGAATCTCCTCCTCCAATGAGTGAGAAACTACCATTTTGAGTGGCGCTCACTACAGCCTCTGCAATAGCCTCGGTGCCAACAGCAAAATTGTGAAATTCAAAAACTCCCATGGGACCATTCCAAAGAATTGTTTTTGATTTTTTAATTATATTCTCAAATGCGTAAATACTTTGAGGACCGATATCTAGCCCCTCCCAGTTATAAGGAATTTCTCCAGATTTGACAATCTGACGCTTCGCATTATTACTGAAATCATCGGCAATTACATTGTCAAGGGGGAGGCAAAGATTTACGTTTTTGACTTTAGCTTTTTCAATTAGTTCAAGAGTATATGCTTTTCTGTTATCTTCACACAAAGACTTACCGATGGCTCCCCCTTGTGCTTTTATAAAGGTGTATGACATTCCACCACCAATTATGAGATTATCTACTTTATCTAAAAGCTTTTCAATGATCATGATTTTATCTGAAATTTTAGCCCCACCCACGATAGCTGTGAAAGGTCGGTTTGGGTCCTCAAGTACTTTATTGGCATATGCTAATTCGTTTCCCATGATATATCCAGCACATTTATCCTCAAAAAATTGTGCCACAATGGTTGTAGAGGCATGTGCTCGATGTGCTGTTCCAAAGGCATCATTTACATAAATATCGCCTAGTTTTGCTAATTTGATAGCAAAATCCTGATCACCTTGGGTTTCTTCTTGATAGAATCTGACATTTTCAAGAAGTATAATTTCTCCCGTTCCAAGTGTTTTAGATAGCTCTGATGCTAAGGATCCGATACAGTCTCCGGCAAACTTTACTTCTATACCGAGTTTTTCTTGTAGATTAGGGATAATATGTCTTAACGAAAATTTATCTTCTGGACCCTTTTCTGGTCTACCAAGGTGGCTCATAAGAATGACAGAACCTCCTTCGTTTATGATTTTTTTGATGGTGGGTATCGCAGCAATAATTCGAGTTTCATCTGTGACTATAAGTTCGTTATTCAAGGGGACATTAAAATCAACCCTCAATAATGCCTTACGATTTCTAAAATTATAATCATCTATATTTCTCATTTTTCTGAATATTTCATGAAAACAAAATTGTATCTATTTTTTTCAAATTAAAATTAATTTTGGTTAAAAATAAGAGGCACGTTTTAAACGATCATTTATAGCTTTTCCAATGCCTTTTTGTGGTACATATTCTCCTAAAATGAGGTCGATATCTTCGTTATCTAAAGTCCTCAATGCACTGAAAAAGTTCTCAGCAGCCTCATTAATATCGCCGTTTGCTGACAAAACAATATTCTTGTTGGAATTAGAATATATTTTTGAAAAAGAGAGAATACCTATTTTTGAGTTTGCGTGTTCTAAAAGGAGGTCATCTAACTTACCTATAATGAATTTTTTTTTTGGTGCATAGTGACTGTCCAGCTGTCCTGGTCCATTGGGTTTAGCCTCTGTAGTATTTCGAACTATTACTTCACCAAAAGTTTGAAGTTTTTCAAGATCAAGTCCTCCCAATCGATGTACGCAAATGACTTTCCCTTCAATGGACACAATGGTGGATTCCAAACCAATGTTAGCTGGTCCCCCTTCGAGAATATAAGGAATTTTTTCCCCTAACTGGCGGTCAACATGTCCGGAGGTAGTGGGGGATATATAGCCAAATGGATTGGCACTCGGAGCGGCCAATGGAAAATTTATTTTTTTTAGTAATTCTAGTGTGATAGGATGATCGGGTACTCTGATGGCCATTTTTTCTAAACCTGATGTGAGCATATCAGGCACATGTTTTCGTTTTGGCAAAAGTAGAGTCAAGGGACCTGGCCAAAATCGCTCAGCCAAATTATAGGCGAGTTTTGGAATTGAATCGACTAACGTTGAGGCGTCGGCGATATTATTTACATGTGTGATTAATGGATCAAAACTTGGCCGGTCTTTAGTGGTATATATTTTAGCTATGGCGATGGGGTCCAGTGCATTACCCGCTAACCCATATACGGTCTCTGTTGGAATGGCTACAAGTTCATTTTTCTTTAGTAGTCGAGATGCTTTGGATATATCAGTGCCAATTTCAGCCATGGATTTGATGAGGATATAATTTTCTAATATATTTACAATTTGAAACAATAAAATATGGATCAAAGGAAGAAAAACTTAATAAGATTTGCCTCAATATTGTTAGTTTTGATAGGTGTTTTGGAAAAATTAGAGATTGTTCATTTGGATATTTTTTCTGATAATGGTGCTTTTTGGGTCCTGATTACCGCTTATGGGATGATCATTATTACATTAAAAAAATAGCCTAATCATTCAATACTAAAATTTATTTCTTCATTTGTTTAAGTGAACAAGCTACAGCTGCTAGGCTATCTTTATTTTCAGTCTATTTCTCGTCTCTAAGAAATAGAAAAGATTTCAAACTTCGTAAAATAATTTACCATCTCTTTACAGTTCCCCATTTTTCAAATACAATTTTTGACATCTCTCGTTTTCTTTCGTAGTGGAAAGTACAACTTCTGAACTACAAATAAAAAATTCTGAGTCATTTATCTACTATATTCTTAGTGTATTGAAAAGCTGTGACATTGTCCAAGATGGATGGCTAATTGAAGAGCAGACGATCAAAGCATAGTTCAATTTGATATTTTCATATTTTCTTTTTGATTATTCATTACATTTCATCATCTAATTAAAGAGATTGATCCATATTGAGTCTGAATACCTAAGTTTGGTTTTTCTATATGGGTGAATTTAATTACATATGAATAAGTAGCGGGACCCATTATTTGGTCATTATAGGTACCATCCCAACTGAAATTTTTATCATTGGAGTAATAAATCTGCTCTCCCCACCTAGTATAGATAAATATCTCAAATTGATCGATAAATAAATTGGGATAAACAAAAAAATTCTCGTTCTGACTGTTTCCATTGGGACTGAATGCATTTGGTGCAAATATCTCAGGGCTACAGTCATTTATCCCTGCAATTAGAGGGGTAATCAGTACTGTATCAGACTGAATACAGGGCCCATCATCACCAATTTCTTCAACAGTAACGTAATAAAATCCCGAATCCAATTCTGGTGTTATACTAATCGGAACATAAAGATTATTTTCAGTATATACCGTATCATAGTTAGTGTCACTTATAAATACATTTACTGCTGAGGGCAGTGTTACTCCCGAAACTGTCAAACTCAAGTTTGCATCGATATCACAATCGGGAAGGTTATTTGCCGATAGTGAAAACAAAACTTCATCTTCAATAATAATTGGATTTTCCAAAATACAGTTAGAGACTAAGTTTGTGATTTTATAATTATAAACACCGGCAGATAGTCCTCCCGAGACGGATATGGTGTCGGGACCATCAATCGACCCAAAAGTACTGATATTGGTGCCTTCAAAATCATATCTGTAACTTCCTTCAGATGAAATTAAAAAAGAAAGAACAGCATCGTCTGTACCGCAGTTAGAGGGTGGCGTATAAATTGAACTGACCTTTGGTGCTGCCTGTATGGATATTAAAACGGTATCTGTATTACTACAACCTCCAAAAGTGTCGTCTTCTTTTGCATAAATGACATACTCAAAAATACCAGAAATTTCTGTAGATATAGTCTGTGTACTAGTCGTATCTCGGGCCTCCCCATTAATAGTCCATTGCTGCGTATTTAAATCACTTATATAACTGTTTAAATCAGGTGCGGAATCAAATTGACAATATTGTTGATCGATACCTAGATCAATATCTGGACGTCCATCTCCAATAAATATTTCCAATGTATCCGAAGAACAACCATCATCATTTATAATTGCCAAATTAAGGGTAATTGGATCAAAAATTTCGATGATTCTGGAAGTATCTCCGGATGACCAATAATAGTTATAATCAATGCGATCTTCATTCCATGCGGCAAGTTCCAAAGATCCTGTACAAATAGATGCAGATTCCGTAAGGTTTGGATTCACTGGAAGACTGTAAACCTCTAAGGTATCTGTGATCAAGCTGTCAAAGCCACATCTATTGGTAATGTTCAATGTGAAATACTGAAATCCCGCAGCACCATATTCATACTCTGTAGTTTGTTCATTGGTAGCATACAAAGTATCAGTTTGAGACAATGAATCGTAAAAAACCCAAAAATATTCATCTAAAGCAGAACTACCTGATGCATAAAACTGAGTTGTAAGTCCAAAACATGCATTGACATAAGAAGTTGCAGGATTTTGAAATGATGATCCTAAATTTTGGACAAAGCTAGGTAACCCCTTTCTACTGGTATGTCCCAGTAAATCAAAACCTTTAGCATTAAAGTTGGCGGCAGCACCTTCTAGTGATGGATTAGAAATGGTGCCGACTGATTGCCCCTGGTCAATGGCTAGGTAAATAATACTATTGGGTCCACGCTGCAGGGCGCCATGTATCCCCTCCGTAATGTAATCATCATATTTGCTTGATGTGATATGAATTATTTCATCTTCAGTTCCCAAGCTGTCAAGGTTAAATTGAATTAATTCACTTACTGAGGATGTATAAACCTTAGAACCATCACTAGAAAAAGCTACTCCATAAAGATTATCTGTTGAACCAGTTTCGATTTGTCTGACGTTTTTAAAATTCCCCGTTTGGTTATCAAAATCAAATATTTCTAGGGTATTTAGACCTGGAATTGTGTTGGAAAACAATTGAGCACCACTATTAAAGGTCATGTAACCAGAGGCATATTCAGGATGTTGTGCCTCTATAATACTTCCAATTGGAGTGTATACTGTAGCTTTAATGCCCTCGTCATCGATAAGATTGGCTCGGAAAGAATTATTACCAAATTCATGGGTAATCAACCAGGTATTCAAAGAAAATCCTGAAGAGGTAATTTTCTCAATACTTTGATCAAATAGTGGTAAATTGCTTAAAACAACGGCACCTCTGGCTGAATCTTTTTTCATATCTACAACAGCATAAGTCATTGGGAAATTAGTACCATTAGCACCTACTTCTCCTACTGTAAATACATAGAACATTGTGACGTCGTTCATAAAAGGGATAATTAAAGTACCTTGACTACTTGTGCTGTCTCCAGAGAGACTTTGAAGACTGTCAGATAAGAATGGCATGATTTTGTGTAGTCTATTCCAAATGGTTTTTCCATTTGTATAAAACATTAAATTTCCTTGTGCATCATCTATGGTCGCACAACCTTCTAGTGAGTTCATTTGATTTTCATCATTAATTGGGACTGGTCCTTCGGTGAATTCAATTCCTGCAGTTTCTCCAAAATACCATTTATTCTGAATTTGGCGTTGTGCGCCGTATTCTGTCACTGAGGATTCTGCATATTTTGTACAACCTGAGGCACCGGTTATTTCTACCCAATAAATGCCTGCGGTATCGATATCAATGGTACTACTAGTTTCTCCTGTACTCCACTGATATGAAATACCTTCTTGAGTATTTGGATCCAGGGTTAGGATTTCATTATCACAAATGGTTGTATCAGCGATCAAATTCATTTCCATTTCTTCTGCAACGATATTAATTGATTTAGTGACACTTTGTATTTTTCCATTTAGCTCTGCGTAAAGGGTGACATTATAGCTGCTTGAAGATTCGTAGGCATGTATCGGAGCAACACTATTGATTCTATTTCCGTCACCAAAATCCCATAAATACTGATTGGCGGGAGGATCCACCAAAGGGAAAAACTTAGTAGATAGATCTTGACAGCTGTCTAAGTAGGTAAAGTCTAAAGAAGTAAATTCTTCAAAAGTACTTGGTGCAAATTCGGGAAACTGAGTACCTTGAAAATCAGTTGCTAAAAAATCATTTTCGTAGACAATTAAATCATAATTATCATCTATATTTTTTAGTCGCTTTACTAAATAAGGCCCTGCCTCTTCTTCTTGAACGAGGTGGTAGATGTTACCATCAATTGCTCTTTTGAGACCATAACTTCGGTAAATGGGCTCTGATAGAATTGATCGAATTAGACTTGCACTATCGGTCAAATTAATTTGATAGAGATTGCCTGATATTTCATCTATCGAACCATATCGTGAAAGAAATAATTTGTCACCATCATTAGACCATTCAACATCATAAATACCTTGATTTGCATCATCAGGGAATCCTGAATTTAAAATTTGACTATTAAAACTTAATACTCCAGAAGTATCATTAAAGTTCATAAGCATTACGTTTCTTGAGGCTGTTTTGGGAGCGACTGCAAGGATAGAATAAGCTGGGTTCATTGATATATTGGCAGCCTCAAATTCTCGAATATCAGTACTAAAGGGATAGAGAGTACTGGCAGGCTCAGGCGTAACACCATCATTGGTAATTTGGTAAACATAAAAAGTATGGGTACCTCTATTTTGGGCGATCAACCAACTTATGCTCGCATCAAAAGTGCTTTGCACTATAGTCATCCCTTCAGCAGGACTGAAAAGGCCTACCGGATTATTGTTTGAAAGGACTTCGCCAAGAGGAGCATTAAGGGTTCCATTACCTTGCGCACTTAGATCTATGATACTGTATTGCAATTCATCTACATCAGAAATCCCACTTGCATTGGTGAAAACAATATATCGATCCGGATTCTCAGGTGATGAACAGGCCAGGGCGGTTTGATTAATGGATGCATCACCGTTTAGATCAATAGCTCCTGACATGATTTCGCCAGAACCATCATAAATTCGAATACCATCGGTGTACATCATTAAGTTTCCCATAATTGAATGATTAATTACCGCAGGGCCGCCCAATCCAAAATCCTCGTTCATACGATTTTCTTCATACACATTGAAACCATTTTTGTCAAATTGTAAGTTGGCAATAGATCGTCCAAAAAACCATTGTGTTTCATTCAATAATTGTCCATTTAAAGCGAATGAAAATATCACAAAACAGGAATAGATCAAAAATTTTCGGTAAATCGTAATGAAATTTATGAAGGATTTAATAATTAAGTGGTTCAACTGTGGATTCAAATATTTAAATTTACTGCAAAATACTATGCTTTATATAACGTTTCAGCAGTAGTATAAATTATTATGTCAAATTTATCCTTTGTAATTGTTTTTTTAACTTTTAATCTGGTTTAATCCTTATCATGGGGCTGAGAAGTTTATTTTTTTTCTTGTTTCTGGTTTATCTAAATTGTTTGATAGCTCAGGATACGCAGTTCTCTCAATATTATTCAAATCCTATGTTTTTGAATCCAGGTTTGGTAGGAATCAATCAGCAGGGTAGTGCAGGGATCAATTATCGCAACCAATGGCCATCAATTAATGCTAATTTTGAAAGCTATTCTTTCTACTCTTATTATAATTTCGATGATGTTAGTAGTAGTTTGGGCCTTATTTTAAATTCAGATAGAGAAGGAATGGTAGGGTTAAATGCCCGAAGTGTAGCCCTTCAGTATGCCTACCAAGTTCGATTAAATTATAACTGGACTTTTAGACCAGGGGTAGAGGTAGGCTACGTTTGGAAAGATATTAATTTTAATCGGTTGACTTTTGGAGATCAATTTGATGATACGGGTTTGATTTCTAACCAAACAATTGAATCTTTCAATACAGGATTGAGTGTTGATTTTATGGATTTGGCGTTTGGGGGTATTATTTTCAATGAAAAAGCTTGGTTGGGTACTTCTTTTCATCATATTACCGAGCCGAATCAATCTATTACGGGAGATGAGAGTCCTTTGAGAATTCGATTTTCATTACATGGCGGTTATAAAATAAATTTCGATCAAATTAATCCTAGATGGGCTTCAAAAGATGGTAAAGAGAGAAGTATGACACCCACTTTTAATTTTAAAGATCAGCACGATTTTACTCAACTTGATGTTGGAATGAGTTTAATGTTGGAGCCGCTCATGTTTGGACTTTGGTATCGCGGTTTCCCTAGTGAAGATTTCTCTGGAATTGGAGCGAGTGATATTATATTGCTATTTGGTGTTAAAATAGGCCCCACCCTGGTGGGTTATAGTTATGATTTCACCTTATCAGATTTAGGGTTTAGTAGTGGAGGTGCACACGAGCTCTCTATGAGTTATTCATTTGATTTAAGAGATTCTAGAAAACCTCCACGTGGAACACGCGATGTAAAATGTCCAGTACCGTTTATCTTTTAGACTTGATATGTGAAAAAAAAGACATTGGTTAAATTGATAATTTTTTAGAAAGTATTTTTATGAGTGAAAAAGTAATAGCTATTCTTGTTATAGGAATCTTGATTTTTGATTTCCTGTTGGATTTATTATTAAGCTTTTTAAATGAAAAAAGTTCTAAGAATCCCATTCCAAGTGAATTGAGTGGAATTTACGATGATGAGAAATATCAAAAATCTCAGGATTATCAAAATACCACAGGTCGTTTAGCGAAAATTTCGAGAACGCTGTTATTAATTTTAATGGTAGCTGCTATATGTTTTGGATGGTTTGGATTTTTAGACGATTGGGTTCGGAGTTTAAGCTCTATGGCACCTGTCACGCCTTTGATTTTCTTTGCTATTTTATTTTTGATTTCGGATTTGATGGGCACTCCCTTTTCACTCTACCAAAATTTTATCATTGAAGCTCGTTTCGGGTTTAATAAAATGACTTTGAAAACTTATTTTGTAGATAAACTCAAGGGTTATCTTTTGACGGCTTTTTTAGGAGGCGGTTTGCTATTGGTTTTTGTTTGGATGGTTGAAGTGATAGGAGCTGATTTTTGGTGGTATTTTTGGATCGTAATTACGATTTTTCTGTTGGCTTTAAATATCTTTTATACCTCTTTATTACTTCCATTATTCAATAAATTAGTCCCTTTAGAGGAGGGTGAATTGAAAACATCTATCGCTGACTTTGCTGAAAAAGTAGAATTTCCACTTACGCAAGTATTTGTAATAGATGGGTCGAGGCGATCCAGTAAAGGCAATGCTTTTTTTTCCGGGTTATGGAAAAAGAAAAAAGTGGTTTTTTACGATACCTTGATTGATAAGCACAGTGTTGATGAACTTACTGCAGTCTTTGCTCATGAAGTAGGTCATTACAAAAAAAATCATATTTATATTGGTACTTTTATGTCTATTGTTCAAACTGGGTTGATGCTTTTTTTACTCTCAAAAATGATTTTTAATATTCAAGTAAGTTTTGCTATGGGTGGAGAGGTAACTGCCATCCATCTTAATATGCTTGCATTTGGGGTGTTATATAGCCCATTTTCAAGAATTCTTGGTGTCATCATGAACATAATCAGTCGTAAACATGAATATGAGGCAGACGCTTACGCTACCAAATATTTTGGTGCACAACCTTTGATCGATGGATTGAAAAAAATGAGTGGAGATCATTTATCCAATCTCACACCACATCCAGCTAATGTTTTTATTAATTACTCACATCCTACTGTTCTACAGAGAATTAGGGCAATGAATTTATTGAATAAAAAGATTAATTCAGAAATTCAATTTCATTAGTAAAGGGAAATTTCATCATATAAGCATGCGCTTCTTCAACTTTAATCTTTTTATGCATAATTTTGAAAAGAGTTTCAGTAATTGGGATACGTATGAGATTACTTTTAGACCATTCATAGATGATTTCAATGGTTTTAATTCCTTCTGCAACTTCGAGCATTGAGTTAGTGATATCATTTAGTTTTTCCCCACTAGCTAACCGCAGACCTACAGTATAGTTTCTGCTGAGTTTACTTGAACAAGTTGCAATCAAATCACCAATACCTGCAAGACCTAAAAATGGTTCAACTTTTCCACCCATTTTTTTAGCAATTTCGACCATTTCGACCATACCTCTCGTGATAAATAAGGACTTGGCATTTTCACCTAACTTCATACCTTCAATAGTTCCAGCGCCAACTGCAATGATGTTTTTTAATATTCCGCAGAGCTCAGTACTCATTAAATCATTGCTACCAAAAATTAAAAATCGATCGCTTTTTAAGCATTTTCTACCCAATTCAATAACTTCATCAAATTCACTTGCAATTACAGAGGCTGCAGGCATTTTTGCGGCAATTTCTTTAGATAAATTAGGACCTGCAATACATCCTATTCTAACGACTGATGATTCTTGTCTTATAACCTCACTCATCGTGAAAATTTGACTGTCTGATTCTTTGAAAGGATTATGACTTTTTTTTGTCTTATCAAAATCAAATCCTTTTGTACCATGAATTAAGATATGATATGGTTTTAAATAGGGAGATAGATTTTTTATCACTTCCCTAAAATTTATTGAGGGAACGATTGGAAAAATCAGATTACATTTTTCGGTAAGAAGTGATAAATCTGTGATAATTTCAACGTTATCTGCAATTTTATGATATCCGTTTTTTCTGGTTTTGATCAGTTGCATAGATTTTTCTTTACTTCTGGCATAAAGAAGCACTTTATTACATTTTTCAGAAAGTAAATTAGCCAAAGCGGTACCAAAATTTCCCGTACCAATCACACCGACGGTTGCTTTATATATGTTTTTCAAGGCCATACCCCTCTAGTCTGTTGTGGTAATAATATAGTGTACTTGCATTAAGTATCTGAATTTCATTTTTTATTTTTATTAAAGGTCTTTTTGCATGATACATTCCGACATTATTCAGCCCATAGATGATGGATTCATCTGCTGTACTTCTAAACTTCTCATTTACATCAATCTTACCTTGTTCATTGAGTAATAAAATAACACCTCTAAGTTTTTTGAAATTCATCTTGAAAACTTCATAGTCTAAAGTAAGGTCCTCTTTGGATAGCCGCAAAATACTGTAAAGATCCAGTTTAGAATTTTTTCTTTCAAGCATTTTAAAGGCAGTATAGGCTACTAAATGGCTAGAATAAACTCGGTTAATCTTGTAGTATTCTTCAATAATTTTTTTAGAGAGAATTTGAACGTAGGTATGTTCTCGTTGTTTATCAACGTTAATTTTTCCACCGGAAAGAAAATAATCTTTGATGTCAATGATAGCTTCATTTTGGTCTAAACTTTCTCCCTGATCGTTGACATAATTACCTAGAACATCAAGACCTCGTCCAATACTTACTGAAATATCAGATTTTTTCGTAAAAAATTTCATAAGGAAAGTCGTGATTTTTTTTGAATTACTAAAAGCATCTGATTCCCTGTAATACCTTTCTCTTCCTGTTCGTTTGAGATGCTCATTAATTAGAGAAGGGGCCTCAAGAGTAAATTGATAATTAATTACAACAGGTACTATGAAAATCGGTTTAGCATCCTTAACATTGTCACTAATTAGGGCTCTTTGAGCCTCAATGGTAGTACCTAGCAACCCCAATTTTAATGAATTTTCGATTTGACCAGATCTACTTCTGGTACCTCCTGGAAAAAAAAGACTATGGCATCCCCACTCTAAAGCTCTTTTTGAATATTCTTTTACGGTCTCTAAATAAATGGGATTTTTTTTTCTTCGATCAAGTTTATAAGCTCCTAAGCTATTCATAAAGTAGGCCAATATTTTAATATTGAATAGGTTAAGTCCTGCGCCATATATGAACGGTGGGAGTCCCAAAAACTGAATTACCCATCCAATGAGAATAGAATCTAGATTGCTAAAATGAGTTGGAACCAGAACAATAGTTCCTATTTTCGCTAGTTTCCTTAGCTGATCAGGTTCTCCAACTACATGAATTTGATCCTGTAAATCTAGTTGTCTACTGAATATTGATTTAATCCCTTTAACGCGTGCAGCATTGAGCAATCGAGCAAATCCAAAAGTGGTAATTCTTTTAGCAAACCGATATGATGACTTATTGAAACTACCGACTATTTCTTTACAATAGCGATCAATGATTTCTTTTAATATTTCTTTTTCAACCGTTACTTTATCCTTACTTTCTTTGACAGATAGTTGTTTTTTCTGGATCTTCCTCCAAAAAGTCAAATCATCTTTTGGATCGACCCGCCATGGATTATTGATAACGCGTTGTTTCTCTCTGTAGATAGTCATTTCTAGTTCTTCATGGAGGGTTTTACGACCCTTACTTTGAATTAGATTGTCAAAAACATGTTGACTTACCTCATCTAGAAAGGTTTTTTTATTTTGTGAAAAATTGACGATTGGCCAATCTTTTTTTCTTTTGAGTATATCTTTATACCTAGGTCTTGATCGACTCATTGAAACATAGTTAATTTCGTAAATATAAACATTTGGCTATTTAATCAATGCTAAACTTCCCCTTTCCAACAAAGACGGCTTGTCCTCCAACTTTTACATTTTTCATAATCCCCTTTTCACTTTCAATTTCAATATAAATAGTGCTAGGTCTATTCATTTCAAAACCTTGCTCACTAACCAATGGGCCTTTTTTTATACCATATTTAAACAAATAACAAGCCAAAGGGCCATTGGCAGAACCGGTTGCAGGATCTTCGACAATACCAATTTCTGGAGCAAACATGCGACCATGTAAGTCACCATTATGTAATAAGCCCTCTGGAGTAAATACATAAATACTATTATCTCTAAGTACATATTGAAGTTTTTCCCAGATTTGGATATTAAAAGTTAAATTTTGAATATTCTCTATGGTTCTTACCGGAATTATAATATAGGGTACGCCACAAGAAACTTCTTGTATAGGATAATCCATCAAGTCGGAAATTGTTAAGTTTAATAATTGAGCTATTTCCGCTCTGTTTTCGAAAATTCTCCCAAAAGATGGAGGCACTTGATACATTGTAGCTAAAAGAGGTCCTTTTTTTGACATTTTGATTTTAACTTCAATTGGACCAATTTTTTGCGCCAACGTAATTGTTATGTTTCTCTCTTTTTTTTGAAAATTTTGTGCTAAGAAATAAGCGGTTCCAATACTGGGATGGCCTGCGGTTGGAAGTTCTTTAACAGGGGTGAAAATACGCATAGGGTATAGGCCATTAGAGTTCTTGGGAAATAGAAATACGGTTTCTGATAAATTTAACTCCTGAGCAATATTTTGAAACATTTCAGGTGGAATTTCTGTTGCGTCTTCAAATATTGCTAACTGATTTCCTCCAAATTTCTTATCTGTAAATACATCTAAAAGATGATATGTAGCCTTTTTCATACTAAATATTTAATATTCATGCAAATCTAATGAGGATCATTATAAGTGTCTATTTTAAATGCAAGTGAAGTAGTTTAATATTGTATTTAAATGAACACACTCAAAAAAATACAAGCTCCTGTCAAACAGGAAATGAATGAATTTGAATTAAAATTCCGTCAGTCCATGAAAAGCAAGGTGATGTTACTAGATAAAATCATGAATTACATCATTAAGAGGAAGGGAAAGCAAATGCGTCCATTATTTGTATTTCTTACTGCTGCTATAACAGGTAATATCAATGAAGCCACGCATCGGGGAGCTGCCTTGATCGAGCTTTTGCATACAGCCAGTTTGGTGCACGATGATGTTGTAGATAATGCACATTATCGTCGTGGCTTCTTCTCAATTAATGCACTTTGGAAAAATAAAATAGCTGTTTTAGTAGGAGATTTTCTTTTGTCAAAAGGCCTCCTTCTTTCCTTGAAAAATGACGATTTTGAGCTGCTTCGTATTGTATCAAATGCTGTCCAACAAATGAGTGAGGGAGAATTGCTTCAGATGGAGAAGGCTAGGAAATTAGACATTACTGAGAATCTTTATTACGAAGTAATTAAACAAAAAACTGCTAGTTTAATTACTTCTTGTTGTCAAGTAGGTGCTAGTTCGGGTGGAGGAACGAAAGAAGACATTTCCAAAATGGGAGTTTTTGGTACTAAAGTGGGTATGGCATTTCAGATAAAAGATGATTTATTTGACTATGAAAACGCGGCAATTGGAAAGCCCACAGGTATTGATATTCGGGAAAGGAAGATGACTTTACCACTTATTTACGCACTTGAGCATAGCAGCTCTTCGGAGATTTCAATCATTAAGAAAATGATAAAGAATAGTGAAAAAAAATCTGCTAACGTGAAGAAAATTATTGATTTTGTGGTAGCAAAAGGGGGAATTGATTATGCAACTGAAAGAATGAATAATTTTCTTTCAGAAGCCACTGCCATCCTTAAAACCTATCCAGATACAATTTACAGAAGTTCTCTAGAGCAGCTTCTCGCTTTTACAATCGCTAGAAAAACGTAAAATTTATTTTTTTACCTAAACGGCACTTAATCTATCATGATAAGCTTTATTGGAGACCTTGCGGAGCAATTGCTTGTAAAGTATCAAGATTCAAGAAACCTCACGGTGATTTTTCCTAACAGAAGGGCAGGACTTTTTTTGCAAAAAGAACTTGCAAAAAGAATTGAAAAACCTATTTGGTTGCCTCAAATTTCAAGTCTGGAAGATTTTATTTTGGCCCGTTCGCAATTTAAAAAGATAGAAAATTTTGAGTCGGTACTGTGGCTACATGAGGTTTACTTAAATCATCAAGAAAAAGGAGAGACTCTTGATAAATTTTTCTTTTGGGGTGAAATGATCATAAAAGATTTTGAAGAGATAGACCAATATGGAGTAGATGCCAATCACCTTTTTACTAGTATAAAATCTCAAAAAGAGCTGGATCAAGAATTTTATTTTTTTTCAGAAGAGGAAAAAAAAATAATTTCTTCTTTTTGGGCTACCTTTTTACCTAAAAGCAGCAAAAATCAAGATCTTTTTCTCGAAACATGGAAAATACTTAAATCCATATATACAGAATATAAATCTTTCTTGATATCAAAAGGTAAGGCCTACAATGGGATGATTTATGCAAACTTTTTGGAACATTTATTAGCTGATGATTTTTCAGATGATGGGAAATTTTTGTTTGTCGGTTTCAATGCATTAACGGCGGTTGAAGAGCGGATTCTGAAGTACTACATTGAGCACAAAGGAGCAGATGTGTTGTGGGATACAGATGTTTATTATCTCCATGATAACTCTCAGGAGGCCGGGTATTTTCATCGTATATATCAAAAAGATAATATTTTAGGTAATACTTTTAAGTCACCGATTCCGGATCATTTGGCTGAGCCCAAGTCAATTACTGCCACTGGCGTTTCGCTAGAAGTAGGTCAAGCGAAAGCACTAGGTGAAAAATTATCAATTTTAATGTCAAAACCTCATTTTAAGGCAGAAAATATTGTCATTGTTCTTCCTAATGAATACATGCTATTTCCTGTTTTGCATGCACTCCCCAAAGAATTAAAAGACATTAATATTACAATGGGTTTTCCTCTGAAAGATGCTCCAATATATAGCTTATTGGAAAGTGTTTTGATGCTTCAAAATATGCGAAAGCCCACTATTAATGGGGATATATTTTATTATAGACCTGTAATATCCATACTAGAACATCCTTTAATTTCTGCCTTGGATATTTCTAATTTTAAAGAGTTTACGGATAAAATCAGAAAATATAATTTGGTTTTTATTAGTGATAGTCAGATTTCGTTTAACTCCCCCTTATTAAAACTAATTTTTTCAAAGCCAAAAAATCCATTAGACTATCTTTTAGACATTCTTAAAACAATTCTTGCACAATCAGAAATAGAAAAAAGAGGCTTAGAAATAGACTTTATAAATAAATATTATCATCATATCTTTCAACTGAAAGAAGTTCTAGGAGCACAAGTAGATCTCTTGTCTTATGAATTTTTGATCCAATTATTTCAAAAAGTTTCTAGAAGTCTGAAAATTCCGTTTTCGGGAGAACCCTTAAAAGGGGTTCAGATAATGGGTATACTCGAAACACGTAATTTAGATTTTGAATATGTTTTTATATTAAATATGAATGAAAATGTATGGCCGGCATCTCCAAAAAGTGGATCTTTTATCCCTTACAATATCAGAAGAGCATTTGATTTGCCCACCCATGAACATCAAGATGCTATATATGCTTACTTGTTTTATCGATTATTACAACGTTCTAAAGAAGTAGTTTTTTATTATAATACTGTTTCGGAGTTCAATGTAAATGGAGAGCTGAGTCGTTTAGTGATGCAACTTGATCTAGAATCAACTCATTCAATTGAAAAGAAAATTTTAACAAATCCTATTTCGCTCTCTTTCAAAAAAGAGATCTCAGTGAAAAAGGATTATTCAGTAATGAAAAGGCTCTCAAGGTTTACTACCGATTTTAAGACGGCTTATATGAGTCGATTAACCCCATCGGCTTTGGATACTTATCTTTATTGTAAACTCAGGTTCTACTATAAATACGTCGCTGAATTATACGAAGAAGATCAAATTAAAGAAGAACTAGATGCTTTGATTTTTGGTAACATTCTTCATGATGCAATGGAAATTTTATATCGTCAATTCACGATTACACAAAAAACATCCATTGTGGAATCAAGGCATTTTTTTTGGTTGAAAGAAGGGGTAGACGGGGCCATTAATGAGGCTTTCCAAAAGCAGTATCAAATTGAAGGAGATAGGAAAAAGGTAATGATTGAAGGCAGAAATATCATTGCTGCTGAAATTATTAAAAAGATGATTAATAAAATATTGAATATCGATGAAAAGTATGCTCCATTTAAAATAATAGGTTTAGAAGCAGGAACTAAAGAAGGCTTTTCCATTGATGTTCCCCTTGAGGTCAACGGAAGAAATCATGTGATAGGTCTCAAAGGTAAAATTGATAGAATTGATTTAAAAGCGGGTGTATTGCGGGTGATAGATTACAAAACAGGTAAGGATGAGAAAACTTTTGAGAATCTTGACTCCCTCATCGATCGCGAAAATATCAAACGAAACAAAACTGCCTTCCAAATATTTTTCTACAGTTATTTAGTGCAAAATAGATATAAAGGGTCATACGAGCATATTGAGCCAAGTATATTTAATAGTAAGCAGCTCTTTGATGATAAATTTGATTGGAGGCTGATTCAAAAAGAAAAAGATGAATCAGAAATTAAAATACAGTCATTTGGACAATACAGTAATGGATTTGAAAAGATTTTAAAAAAATTACTTAAGGAAATTTGGAATACAAAAAATTCTTTTGATCAGACTCCTGATTTGAAAAAATGTCAATATTGCCCGTATAATGGGATTTGCAAACGTATTTAAGAAATTCTCACTTGTGTGTATCAAAGATTTTTACGCAAGTCCATAAGTGTTGGCAGTCATTTATAAAACTCTTGTGCGCTTCATGATCCTGGTAAATATCATGCGCCTTTTTATCCTTAAAACCAACTACTAGAGCAATAGTGTAGCTTCGTTCAATGATAGGTCTATCCGTTGATGCAGGAATTCCAACATGATAATTATCTATAGTTTCTATCTGATCAAGGAAAGAAACAGTACGATTTTTAAAAATATCAATTTTCTTATGTGAAGTATCCTTTAACCAGAAGAAGACCATATGGATAAAATTACTATTACTTTCTTTTTTCTTAGTGATCATGATTGTAAGTTTTCAATCTTGGATTAGAGTCTTTATATGAAATTAAAAATTATTCTGAAACTTTTAGAAGTGCTTTAAATTTTCTAGCAACCAAATCTATTTTTGGTTTTGAAACGCTTAAGACATAAGGCTGGTACGGATTCTTTTTTTCATAGTCTTGGTGATACTCTTCAGCGAGATAGAAAGTGATCAATGGCTCAACTAGTGTGACGATAGGATTGACAAAAGCAGGACCTATATCTTTTATTTTCTGACTAACTATTAGTTTTTGGCTTTCGTTGTGGTAAAAGACCACAGATCGATATTGTTTTCCAACATCAGGTCCTTGTCGGTTAAACTGAGTCGGGTCATGTGCCGTAAAAAGAATATCTAATAAAGTTTCGTAGCTAATTTTATTTGGGTCATAATAAATTTGCACCGCTTCCGCATGCGCAGTCTTACCTGATGATACGAGATCATATCGAGCATTATTTTTTGTTCCACCCGCGTATCCAGAGACAGCTTCAATCACTCCTTCAATTTGCTCAAATGATGCTTCAATACACCAAAAACAACCGGCTGCAAATGTAGCCGTATCTAGTTTTATTTCTCTGTGAGATGCTTGAAGAATATTTGACTCCTGATTATTGGGTTCAGATCTTTTAGAGATACATGACGAGAAGAACAGGAGGCAGAGTAAAAAAGTAAAGGGAATAAGTTTGAAAGAATGCATGTGAAAAACTTAATATTGAAAATTAAAATTAAAAAATGTCTAAACAAGTTCATACCAAAACAATTAATAAACTAATATCCAACGAATTTTAGATCGTTTTATCCGTAAAAATCATTTATGCTTTTTTCCGAGAAAGTGCTTACGATACTCTCTTTTTTGATCAGGATTGTAATCTGGAGCTACACCCAAGCTTACAGGTATTTCGGCTTTGCCTATAGTTCTGCCAATAAATTTTTCAATATCACCAAATTGTCTTTGTTCTTTCTCGTTGATAAAAGTGAAGGCAACCCCATTAGCAGCTGCTCGGGCGGTTCGTCCAATTCTGTGAATATAATCTTCCACATCACTGGGGACATCATAATTTATAACCAATTCAATGTCTTCAATATCAATCCCTCGAGATAATATATCAGTTGCTACCAGAATGGTTATTTTTTTTGCTTTGAACAAATTAAGTACTTTACCTCTATCTTTTTGATCGAGGTCTGAATGTATTTCAGCTACTGAAAATTTTAATTTTTTTAACGATTTAGTTAAATTTTTGGTTTTGTCTTTTGTCGAACAGAAAATGATAATACTTGAAAAATCCCCCGCACTCAGTACATGCTCTATCATGGGTATTTTTTGCTTATCATAAACCACAAATCCTACTTGAATAATTTTTTCAGCAGGTACTGAAACGGCAACATTAATTTCTTCAGGATTATTCAGTACTTCCTTAGCTAATGTTCTAATCTTAGGGGGCATTGTAGCTGAAAACATTAAATTCTGACGTTTTTTGGGTAGAAATGAAATGATTTTTTGAATGTCTTGATGAAACCCCATATCAAGCATTCGATCAGCTTCATCAAGTACAAGAAAATCTAAACTTTCCATATTAACATAGCCCATTTTTAGATGCGCTATCAATCTTCCTGGTGTAGCTGTAATGACTGATACGCCCCCCGAAAGAGCTATTTTCTCTTGAGTAAAGAGATCTCCATCACCACCACCGTACACTGCGATAGAGTTTACTCGTGTAAAATAGGAGAGCCCTTGCATTTGCTGATCTATCTGTATGGCCAATTCCCGAGTGGGAACAACGATCAAGCATTTACTTGCTTCATGTTCATTTTTATTTAGAATATCATTGATAATTGGAAGTAAGAAGGCAGCAGTTTTTCCTGTACCTGTTTGAGCAGATCCTATAAGGTCTTTGCCAGCTAAAATTACTGGAATTGCCTTCTCCTGAATGGGCGTTGTGGATTTAAAACCTATAGCGTCGATTCCCTGCAACAAGTCAGGATGGAATCCTAGTTCACTGAATTTCAATTTTTTTTCAAATTATATTGCACAATTTAGACAATATGTTTGGTATTACATCAAAGGAACTATTTCATTCGTTATATTCTTGATTTTATATTGATAACTTCTAATCATATGTTGATAAAATGTTATTTACTAACAAAAACTGTTAATAAAAATTGTTATAATCTATTTAGAAAGAATTTATTTATTTTGTTTAAATGTTTTTGAACCAATTGAGTTCTTATAACTTTAAACATAAATAACGAAAATTATGGAAGCCAAAACAGTTAAGAATTCTCAAACAACTATTACTGAATTAATGATCCCTTCTTATGCAAATTTTGGTGGAAAAATACATGGTGGTATTTTATTGTCTATCATGGACAAGACTGCATATGCCTGTGCAAGTAAGCATGCGCGAAATTATTGTGTAACCGTATCGATTGAAAATGTTGAATTTCTACAGCCAGTTGAGGTTGGAGATTTAGTGTCGTTTTATGCTTCAGTAAATTATGTGGGCAAATCGTCTTTGGTTGTGGGAATGAAAGTAGTAGCTGAAAATGTTAAGATGGGCACGTCGCGACATACCAATTCATCTTATTTTACTATGGTTGCTAAAGGGGAGGACAATAAAACTAAGGTAGTGCCTGAATTAATATTGGAAGAAGAAATTGAGGTTAGAAGGTTTCTTGAGGCACTTAAGCGTAAAGAGTTCAGTACTGCATTCCGAGATAGGATGCAGGATGTTAAGTCAGCTTTTTCGAGAAAAGATATGAATCTTTTGAGTGAGCAACGATGTGTTATTGGCTTTATTTAAAAAATGAAAAAGCCATTTACTTTATTTTTAGGGCACTAAATTTCAATTAAGCTAACTGGGCTTCTATTTTTTTGCTCAATACCGATTTTGGAACTGCTCCAACTTGTTTATCAACAATTTCTCCACCTTTAAACACAAGTAGGGTAGGTATTGATCTGATTCCAAATTTTGCAGAAACTTCAGGGTTAGTGTCAACATCTACTTTCCCAATGATAGCTTTACCTTCAAATTCATTCGCTAACTCTTCAACCAAGGGGCCAATCATTTTACACGGACCACACCACTCAGCCCAAAAGTCAACTAAAACTGGTTTATCTGAGTTGATGATTTTTTCGAAATTACTGTCTGTTATTTCTACTGGCTTTGACATAAATTTTTTTTTAACTAGTTGTTAATTCATTTTCTTTTTAAGATACAAACTTAAGCAATTTGCTATCTCATTCAATAACATGATTACGACTTTTACATATTTTATTTAGTTAAGCAGTACTTTATAACGCAGGTCATCCATTGATTCTATTTTTTTTATAAGTGCATAATTTGGATCAATAGTCACGCTTCGACTAATCATTTCCACATTGATCAAGCGGTCTTCATGCCTGTTGTAAATATTTAGTTTAATTATACAATTTCCTGGAAATTCTTCTCCTAATTTTTCGAGTTCCTCAATAAGATTATCATTTATAGCTTGAAGATTGACTTGAATTTCCAGTCCTTTGATGGCTTTTTCTCTAATGTCTCCTAAATATTCGATATTTGAGATTTTAAATTCTAGTTCTTCACTTTTCCACCTATTTTGAATCGATCCACTCAAGGATAAAAACCAACCTACCTCTAAATAACTTTTAAATTTTAAATAGGTATCTGAAAATAGGAAAAAGGTGTGACTGTCACTATAATCTTCAAAGGTGAACTGACCGAAAGGGCTTCCTTTTTTAGTCATTCTATGCTGGACTTGTGTAATAATTCCTCCTATTTTAAATATACGACCATTAACCAATGTAAGATCTTTTAGGTCACTAATCTTTCCTTTAGTAAGGAAGCGCATTTCAAACTGATACTGATCTAAAGGATGTCCTGAGATATAAAGGCCTACCAAATCTTTTTCAATATTTAGTTTTTCTATCTCTCCATATGGAGCTACTTCACCTACTTTTGGTTTTGATAGTCCCTTACTTTCACTCCCACCAAACAATGATCGTTGTGAACTTAAAGTTTCCTGCTCAACTTTATTTGCATAAGATATGGCTTTTTCTATCAAAGAAATCCCATCTTTATCAGGTTCTACATATTGTCTTCTGTGATAAGCGGGAAAGCAATCAAAACCACCTGCTTTGGCCAAGGCTTCAAATGATTTTTTATTAACTGCTCGCAAATTGATTCTGACTGAAAAATCAAAAATATCTTCGAAAGGTTTATCTTTTCGTTCAGCCACTATAGCTTGCACTGCTGCTTCACCGGTACCCTTAATGGCTCCGAGACCAAATCTAATTTCGCCAGATGAATTCACTGTAAAATGTTCATCAGATTCATTGATATCAGGGCCTAACACCACAATATTTTGATTTCGGCATTCTTCCATGAAAAAAGTGACTTTATCAATATTGTTTTGATTATGAGTCAACACAGCAGCCATATATTCAGCTGGGTAGTTAGCCTTTAGATACCCAGTTTGATAGGCCACTACCGAGTAGCAAGTGCTATGGGATTTGTTGAAAGCATAAGCAGCAAAAGATTCCCAATCTTTCCATATTTTTTCAAGACTGGTCTGATCATAACCTTTTGCTTTCGCCTGATTGATAAATTTGGGTTTGAGTTCTTCAAGTAGTGCGAATATTTTCTTACCCATAGCTTTTCTTAAAACATCGGCTTCTCCTTTGGTAAAGCCCCCAATTTTTTGTGAGAGTAGCATGACTTGCTCTTGATAAACCGTGATACCATATGTCTCTGCCAAATATTCCTCCATATCCGGTAAGTCATAATGTATTTTTTCAGTGCCATGTTTACGATTAATGAAGTTTGGAATGTATTCCATCGGTCCGGGGCGGTAGAGTGCATTCATAGCAATCAAATCCTCAAATTTATCTGGTTTCAAGGCCTGTAGGTGTTTTTGCATACCTAGAGACTCAAACTGAAAGGTTCCGTTAGTTGCTCCTTTTTTATATAACTCATAGGTAGCTTTATCATCTAAAGGGATGAGATCAATGTCAATCTGAATACCATGTCTTTTCTCTATATTTTCTACCGCTGTTTTAATGATAGAAAGTGTTCTCAAGCCTAAAAAATCCATTTTTAGCATACCTGCTGATTCTACGACACTATTATCGAATTGGGTGATTAGTAATTCAGAATCTCTTGCCCGAGCCATTGGAATATAGTTGGTCATGTCTTTGGGGGTTATGATCACTCCACATGCATGAATACCTGTATTCCTTAGGGATCCTTCTAGAATCACCGCTTGATTTAGGACTTGTGAGGGTAAATCATTTCCCTTTTTGATGGCGGTGAGGTCAGGAACTTCTTTAAGGGCTTGTTTAAAATTAGTCCCTGGTCTTTCGGGAATTAATCTGGCAATCTTGTCTGTCTCTGATAGTGGTAACTCCATGACACGACCTGCATCTCTGATGGCAGATTTTGGTGCCATTGTACCATAAGTAATGATTTGGGCTACTTGATTAAATCCATATTTATTGACTACATAATTGATTACTTTTTCTCTACCTTCATTGTCAAAATCAATATCAATATCTGGAAGTGAGACTCGATCGGGATTCAAAAATCTCTCAAAAAGTAAATTATAAGCAATTGGATTCACATTGGTAATTCCAATACAATAAGCCACAACACTGCCTGCAGCAGAACCTCGACCAGGTCCAACTGCAACTCCCATCTCACGTGCTTTTGAGGTGAAATCTTGAACGATCAAAAAATAGCCAGGATAGCCTATTTTCATTATAGTTTCTAACTCAAAATCAATGCGCTCTCGCAAGGAATAGTCTATTTTTTTGTACCTTTTTTCCGCTCCTTTATAAGTAAGGTCTCTTAAATAAGCATTTTCTCCCCGCTTACCACCGTCTGATTTATCTTTTGGATTTAAAAAGGATTCAGGGATATTGAAATCGGGTAAAAGCACCTCGCGCTCCAACTCATACTGTTCTATTTTGGAAACGAGGGGACTTATATTTTCTATGGCTTCAGGAAGATCGTGAAATAGGACTTTCATCTCTTCTTGACTCTTAAAAAAATATTGATCATTTATCATACCATGTCGAAATCCACGTCCACTCCCTACAGGTGTGCTTTGTTTTTCATTTTCTTTAATGCAAATCAGCACATCGTGAGCCTTTGCGTCCTCTTGATTCAAATAGAACAATTCATTTGCAGCGATGGTTTTAATATCATATGATGCTGAAAAGCGATTTAATACTTTATTAAGGTGATCCTCTTCGGGGATGCCATGCCGGTTCAATTCGAGATAAAAGTCATCACCAAATGCATCTTTATACCACTTAAGAGCTTTTTCCGCTTGCGACTCTCCGACATTGAGTAATAGATTCGGAATTTCTCCTCTTAAGCTACCACTTAGACAGATTAATCCTTCTCTGTGTTCCATAATCAAATCTTTATCTATTCTTGGATAAAGGCCATAATTACCCTCGATGTAGGCTAGTGAACTGAGCTTAACCAAATTTTGATAGCCCTTGCTATTTTTGGCTAAGAGTACTTGTTGAAATCTTTTGTCGGGACTGTCTTTGGTGAATTGTGTTTTTTTTCTTTCTTTGGCAACATAAAACTCACAGCCAATAATAGGTTTTATGCCATACTTTTTGGCCAAACGGACAAATTTAAAGGCACCAAATAAGTTACTTAAGTCAGTAATAGCAACTGCACCCATCTTAAGAGAAGATGCTTTTTCAAAGATCGCATCGAGTTCGGGTGTTGCTTGTAGTACCGAGAACTGAGAATGGACATGAAGATGTGTAAATTCACTATTAATGAGTACTTTATTTTCTTGCGTCCTAACAACCTTAGCCTCTACCTCGATCGCGGGGGAATTTGTTTTTTCGAGTGTTGGAGCCTGATATTTAATGTTCGCTTTAGTGGTGGGTTCAAACGGCTCAAGAATTCCTCTTCGGAGACATTCAAAAAAAGATTTAGCAGTAGCATCTACATCATATGCCGCATCATGAGCATCTCCAAAAGATTTCTCAAAAAGTTTTTCATAAAGTTCAATTAATTTTGGAGCTTTTAATCTTCCACCAATACCTCCTTTTAGTTGAGTGAACTCTTTGGTTTGAAAACAAGTATCTATGGTTGGGAAATCGGCAAGTAAATTTCGGGAATTGCATCGATAAAACTCAGCACCAACAATTTTGTTATCAAAGTCAATATTGTGACCTACAAGGACTTTTATGTATTTTAGATCATGGGTAAATGCATCAAGTACTGATTTGAGTGAATCTCCCTCAAGTAATGCTCTCTCAGTACTTATTCCATGAATTTTTTGTGCATTAAAAGGGATGGTGTAGCCTTCAGGTTTGATAATTTTATTTCCATGGGATTTCAAGTTACCAAAAGCATCATGTACTTGCCACGCAATTTGAACCAATCTAGGCCAGTTATCTACTTCTTTTATGGGGGCATTTTTACGTAAAGGAAGTCCAGTGGTCTCTGTATCAAAAATTAAATACATGATTGATTTTTAAAGTATGAATTTCTGAATTGGTAACATATGTAAAGTATTTTATTAAAATTTTTGCAATAGTGGCTTAGAGGTATTAGCCTTAAAATCTATCCAAGATTGTTTTGGGTACTCATTTATTCTGTGAGCATCACGGATCTTGTTACATCGTTGAAGGGACCTTCGATCACAGCGCCGTCAGAATTTAAAAGTTCAAGTTTTACAGTGAGTATTCCGGGTTTTAAACCTTGGATATAGTAGGGTACCCATTCATCGATCATAAAAATCTTACCATTTATCGTGGCCCGAACTTTATTCCCCAGTGGATCAAGAGTAACATTTACGAGAAAGAAATCAAGTAAGAGGTTGTTTATATCACTTCCTCTGTAAGTCCCTTTCGGACGGCTGTAAAACATATGCTGTCCTGTTTCATCAAATTTATAAGGAGACTTTTTTGCGCTTCCGGCATCAAAGGTGGTCAGTATAAATGAATTTTCGTTTTTGACACTTTCATGATAAGAGCGTGAGAGAAAAGCTAGTGCTACATATTGGCCTTTGGATAAGTTTTTTTGTGCGATTGAATCATAATGGGCAGAATAAGGTTCATTGTTTAAAATAAGATGAATATGTTGTCCTTTTTCTGAATTGGCGATGTTTCTATCATTGGCATCTGAAGTTAGAACACCTAGTTCATAATTTTTTACATCAAAACTAAAATTGACCAAATAACTTGTATCGGTGGAGGTGAGATTTATATCAGATAAGTTCAATTCTGAATCTAAATAATCGGGAGAGGTAGGGGCTTTGACCAATTGGATTTGGGAGGTTGATACTGCTTTTTCAGTTTGTTTTGATCTTTTTTTGGATTTACAAAAGGTGACAGAGAAGAGGATAAAAGTGCCAATTAATATATTTTTCATAAAGAATTTTATTTTTAAATATTCAAAGTTGTTTTTAATCAAAAATACACACTTTCAGCTATAATTAAAAAGGCTATAAAATGCCGTGGCAATATTCAATTAAATCATTAACACATGAGATGAGAAGTTTGCGTGATAAAATAAACATAAGTCACCAATTTAGTCAAAATAGAACTTATGATTTGAATTTTAAGTATTTACAATACTTTTTTTTGACTTTAATCTTGGGGTTTAAATAGTATTTAAAAATTGCATTACATCTATCCCATCAGCGTAGTCTGAAACTTCAGGTATTTGCGTTTGTCCGAAAGGGATGAACTTTTTTGATGCTAGGCTGGATACCACACATTGGATTTTATTTTGGTGTTCGTGAAGGTATTGATCAAGATCATATGAAGATTGATAATGTTGGTAGTACAAGACAGAAATAGGTGAAGTGAGAGCTTCAGATTCAGTTAAGAGCAAAAATCCGGTATCTAAATGAGGGACTCCATTAACCAAATATATTGACTTATTATAATCATAATTATTTTGATATTTAAAGTTATCAGTTTGTTTTTTGAAGGGAATCCAGATGTCTATAAGAGGTGAAAAATCATAGTTTTTTGGAACCCATATTTTGGAAACATTTCGACAACCTAGTCCAAAGTAAGTAAAGACGTCTTGTCCTAATTTCTTAAGTTCATTGCAGGATTCATTACCCGAGAGTACGGCTACAGAAGTTCGATTTTTTCTAATAATATGTGGGTATTTTCCGAAATAATAATCAAAATATCTGGCTGTATTGTTACTGCCTGTCGCAATGACTGCATCCATATTTTTTAGTTGGTTGCAAATATTAATTTGATTAATGAATTTGGGTTCAATTTTACAGATTTTTTTTATTATCCATTGCATTAAAAATAGATCTTGACCACTCAATTTTATGGCTGCTTTATGGCCAGATAAGAGAATGCACATTAAGTCATGGAAGCCTACCATAGGGATGTTTCCAGCCATAATCAAACCAATAATTTTTTGTTTCATTAACTTAATTTCATAATTAGATAACCAAGATTTCATTTTGATTGGCTCAGTTAAATGTATAAGTCCCAAAACGGCTTGTTTTACACTAGGTGCATTAAACCAATGATTATTTTTTGTTGCTTGAGTTATTATTTGAGCATATTCGGCAGAGGATAGTTCAATTAGGGTTTGATTTAATTTTACAAAAGCACTGAGGCGTTCTTCCAATCTCATGGTTCAGTTTATTTTTTATAAAGTTAAGAATTGAATTGTTTAAAAGACATAGTTATTTTTATCAAAGCCTTTATTATTTAAAAAGTTCTTTGAATAATGAATTTAAAATTACGTTTTCTGATTGACTAAGAACTTCGGTTGGATCATTTTAAATTTACGGTACTTTCATTAAATTATATTTTACATATTTTTAGTTTTTTTTATTAAACCTTGTCAAAATGAAAAATCAGCTCTGAAAATTTTTACAATATTTTATATATTTTTTTCTTACATCAGTTTAATGCATTGAGATCACCTTTGTTGGAATTGATTACTCCCGGACAGGATTCAACTTTGAAATCGCTTGAATGGAAGGGAAAATCAGGCGAGCCAAAAATTGTGTTTATTTCCGGATACGAGAAATAAAGATCTGAGGAGGCCTTGGTTCAGCTCGCTAAAATTTTAATATAAATCATAGATTTAGCTGTATAATTTTGTTTGCTCAGGATCCAAATCGTCCAGGCATCATAAATTCAAATTATCAAAATAATATTCCGCGGTAAAATGCGCTGGCGGATGCAGATTTAATGGTAATGTTGATCCGGTTTAGAGCCTTGCCTAATAATCAAATGCGGTTTATTGATGATTATTTAAAAAGAGAAAAGCCTTATTTAGGTTAGCGCACTGCTATTCATGCTTTTAAGTTTGATGTGCGTTCTTTCGATAGTGGCTATGAGCATTATGTTAATTATTACAATGAAGAATGTTTGGCAGGGGGGCTTTGGTAGGTTGATCTTGGGTGAAAAATGGATTGCTCACCCCGGGGCTTATGGTCAGCAAAGTATTCTGGTTACAGTTGCCGAGGCATCTCAAAATCATCCTATATTTAATCGCATATTACCTGGAACAATTTGGGGAGCAACCGATGTTTATTCAATAAGATAACCCATGTCTGATGATACAATTCCGTTATTTTATGGACAAATTACTGAGCGAAGTGGCCCTTATGATAAGAAAGATTTATTTTTTGAATGAGTCCAAGTGATAGCAAACTAGCTGGTATTGTATTGATAAAAAATAAGCTAGTTGATACGATTTCCATTGATCCCAACGCACCGATGATAACTTCAACATGGATCAAAAGTTATCATATTCCGGAGGGTAAAAAGGGAAGGGTCTTTGCCACGACGATGGGAGTGTCAACAGATTTGGTCGCTGAAGGTACGCGACGTAAGTTGGTTAACGCAGCCTGCTGGCGATTGGGTATTAAGGTTCCAGAAAAGTAAAATGTTGATTTAATCGGTAATTATAAATGTTCTCAATATGGGTTCTTTGATGATGCCTATTAGAAGAATCAATCTTTAAAATTTAGGGACTTTATAAATTGTCTGAATGATGAGTTAGAACAATTTTTTGGCAGATAATTTTTCTGTTTATAAAACAACTTTGGTAATTACTTTGTTAGTACTTTTGTAGATAGTCAAATTTTTTTAATTATTATGGCAATAATAATAACTGACGAATGTATTAATTGTGGTGCATGCGAACCTGAATGTCCCAATACTGCCATCTACGAAGGAGGTGAGGAGTGGAAATGGTCTGACGGTACGGAGTTAAAGGAAGTGGCTTTAGAAGGTGGAGATGTCTTGGATGCAAACAGTATACAAGATCCAGTTTCTGAAGAATTTTTTTACATAGTTCCAGGTAAATGTACAGAATGTACAGGTTTTCACGAAGAACCACAGTGCGCGGCAGTGTGTCCTGTAGATTGTTGTGTCGATGACCCTGATTACGTTGAAACTAAGGATGAATTAAAAACCAAAAAAGAGTGGTTGCATACCGAATAAATTAATCAACTATATACTATTTCATTTTTCTTCTTTTGACGAGGTATGAGAACAATATTTTATTAAAATCATCCTTTGAGTCTACTTCTAAAAGATCAATTTTAAGCTGACCACACATCTGTTGGACATATTGATAAAATTTTTCTGTTTTTTTTTGATACTGATCTCTGATTAGAGAAGGAGTAATTTTTATTTTTCGTCCATTCTCCGAGTCTATAAAAATATAAGGATGATTTTCGAAATTAAAGATTTTTTCCGTATTTTGATCTGACACATGAAATAGTAAAACTTCATGATTTTTATGTTTCAAATGTTGGAGGGCCTCGTAGATATCTTTAGACGAAGATGTGCTTTGAAACATATCTGTAAAAATAATAACTAATGACCGACGACTGATTTTCTCTGCCGCTGCATGAATACTTTCAGCGATCTGAGAGTTAGACGATTGCGTACTTTCAGTTTTTATCCAATTATCCAATTGTAAAAGCAACCGATGAAGGTGTGACCTACTTGATTTTTGAAGAGTCGTTAATTTTATATCGTCCGAGAATCCCATTAACCCCACTGCATCACGTTGGGTGATCATTAAATGAGAAAGGGCTGCAGCACAATATATACTAAATCTTATTTTATCATATCCTGGTTTAGGATAATACATGCTCTGAGAGAGATCCATTAATATCGTACATCTCAGATTGGTTTCCTCTTCATATTGCTTTATGAAAAGTTGATCTGTTTTGGCAAAGATTTTCCAATCTATGTTTTTTGTACTTTCACCAAAATTGTAATGCTTATATTCGGAAAATTCAACTGAAAAGCCATGGTAGGGAGATCGATGCAAACCCGTGATGAATCCTTCAACCAATTTTTTGGCGAGTAATTCTATATTATCAAAGTTTTTAATCGATGACAAATTTAAGCTTGAGTCCATCTTTAATAATAAAATTTTATTTAGTTGCTATATTAAGGCAGTTACTACAATACTGCATTAAGTTTTTATAAATTGTTCAATTTTTTGCATAAACTTGCTTATTGATTTGAAGAGTACTCTAAAATAATATAGCCGTGGATGATAAAAATGATAAAAGAAGGGAAGAAATATATTCTGAGAAAGTACAGGCAGGAAAGAGAACGTATTTTTTTGATGTCAAAGCAACAAGAACTAATGACTACTATCTTACTATAACAGAAAGTAAACGAAGATATAAGGATGACGAGTTTGTCTATGAAAAGCATAAGCTGTTTTTATACAAGGAAGACTTCCACAAATTTGTGAATGCGCTTAACAGTACTGTTGATCATATTAAAAAGGACTTGATGCCTGAAGTTGATTTTGATGAAATAGAGCGAGAAGACGAAAATCGTTAGGTGTGTCAATAAAACCTTCTGTTAATTACATTTTATACAATCACTAAGTGAGAGTCTTGAATGATTACATAGCCAGTGGAAGACCTATTCTTCGTGAAAATACGGGTAGACAGACTAGAAAACTTCAATACATATTTATTTTCAAAACCTAAGGGCTAAAAAAATGGGATTAAAATGTGGTATTATTGGATTACCTAATGTGGGTAAGTCTACCCTATTCAATGCTTTATCAAATGCGAAAGCCGACGCAGCTAATTTTCCCTTTTGTACCATAGAACCTAATGTTGGGGTAATAACAGTACCCGATGAAAGATTGAAAGTTTTAAATGAATTAATTAATCCTGCGAAAGTGATCCCTACTGCTATGGAATTTGTGGATATTGCAGGACTTGTCAAAGGGGCTAGTAAAGGAGAAGGATTAGGCAATCAATTTTTGGCGAATATCCGTGAGGTAGATGCTATCATTCACGTGGTGCGGTGCTTCGACAATGATAATATTGTACACGTTGAAGGGGCAGTAAATCCTATATCGGATAAAGAGGTTATTGATACAGAGTTGCAGCTTAAGGATTTAGATTCTGTTGAAAAAAGATTTGCAAGAATCGAAAAATTAGTGAAATCAGGAGATCAAATGGCCCTAAAGGAATATGAGATTTTGATTGAATTCAAAAAGCATTTGGAATCTGGGCAAAATGCGAGGTCACTAGATAGAGATGACGATGCCATAAACTTTTTAGATTCTCTAAACTTATTGACCGATAAGCCAGTCATTTATGTTGCTAACGTAGAGGAGGAGGACGTGATCAATGGGAATCATTGGAGTCAGCAATTGGTAGAATTCGTAGATAAAGAAAATACTGAGGTAATTTTGATCTGTGCCTCTCTCGAGGCTCAAATAGCAGAGTTTGAAGATGAAGTAGACAAAAATTTATTTCTTGCAGAGTATGGTTTGACTGAATCTGGATTGAATCGATTGATCAAGACTTCTTATCGAATTTTAAGACTCATTACTTATTTTACGGCAGGTGTTCAAGAGGTACGGGCTTGGACGATTAAAGAAGGCTGGAAAGCTCCACAAGCGGCAGGAGTCATACATACTGACTTTGAAAAAGGCTTTATCAAAGCTGAGGTTATTAAATTATTGGATTACGAACAATACCAAACGGAACAAGGATGTAAAGAAGCCGGAAAGTTGGCTATTGAAGGGAAAGAGTACATTGTAAAGGATGGTGACATAATGTACTTTCGATTTAACGTATGATGATATAATTATTCTTGCTTAATGTCATAGAGGACACTAAATTTTTTTTTGGCAATATACTAAATTGGTATCTAAAAAAATCATTTCATAGGTTATTTATGGGGTACTCGGTTCCCAATTTACGTCCCTCATTCCTACAAAAGGGCCCACTTGAAAAATAATCCCATACTCTTATTACTAGTCACCTGACAAGGTATAAAAAAAAATGGGAATTATTATAGTTAAAGCTATTACTAATAATCCTTTCCTTCATTTCAGATATCTTAACTGAACTATTTCGGCTCCATTATAATAAATACAATAATAGTCGAGTAAAATAAAAAGTTGGAGCATTGGTTATTACCTCAATTAATAATGCCATTAAGACTATACCAATTAATTAAAATAAGCTAATAACTGTTTTACTCATTTTGGATACTTCTTAAGTAGGTTTTTTTTGTAGTTTGGAAACACTAAAAAAACAGTTTCTATTGTGATTGTAACGAATTTAATATTTCTTCTTCGAATTATTTTATTTTATTAAGTTTATTACTTCGTCTTACATACCATTAGATATATTAAGAAATAACTTTTAAGAACTCAACCAAGAGTGAATAAAACCTTTTAAAGTTACAGTAATTAATTTTAAAAATGCTGTTTCAATATTTTAGATTCATTCATCGGTAAATGATTTGGGAGGACTTTTTCTGGAGAAGTCAAGACTTTTAGCTTTTTATTTGTTAGTAAGCTATATTCCTTACTTTTTTAAATTTAAAAGCTGAAACAAATTTTTAATTTTCAAGTAGCGCAACTTCTTTAATTCATCTGATAGATTGTTGTAATCCGTTTTGGGGTCATATTAATATTTTCCTACATGTAGGTTTGAGTGGCTACAAATAAAAAAGCGAAGCTTTTACAATTCCTAACTATTGAAATGAAATTATCAAAAAAAGTATTCTGCTAAATATCTTTATTTACTATTGATTTAAAATTCAGGTTTAATTTTTTCATCTGACATCGCACTCGTATTTGATCCAGAATATCATCTGACTATCTAATTTTCGCATACAAGATAATGCCTCGCAAAAAAAAAGTTTTCCTGCAGGTCTATTTATTCCCGTATGATATCTTCGTAAATCCGAACCCACCAACATCATTTGCAACTAAATATCCTCCATCGCTTGTAATACAAACATCTTCTCCTGCATTATCTCCCTGTTCTCCCCAGAGATCTAGGTCAGCGTACAAACCTTCCCATTGCAAGGTACCGTTAAAGCTGTATTTGATTAGATAAATATTCCACCTATCCGAACAACCCATAGGATGACCACATTCAGAATAGGCATATTCATCTCCTGTACCAGCAACAATAATCCAGCCACCATCTAAAGTTGCTCGGGCGCCCCAGACTTCATCATGAATCCAATCACCATCATATCCACGCGGTTGACCAGCGTATGTTGTCCACAATGGGTTGCCATCGCCATCCAATGCCATCGTAGTAATATCAATATTATTGCTCAGGGGACTGTCTCCGTGCCCGGAAAGAATCATATTACCGTTTGCATTAATATCGAAACCCCAGTATATGTTCGGATGAGGTGTTTTTTTCCAGACTACATTGCCATTGAAATCAAATTTTATAAGCGTATAATCCTCATTTCCTTCTTGAGCGGGATGTCCAGAAACCATATATCCGTCGATTATCCTTTTAATTCTATAGCCGGAAGACATTGAAGCCGATATGTCCTTGATCCATATTTCAATTCCGTTAGCATCAGTTTTAATTAAATTACCCGAGCCCCAATTAATGAAAGTATTTTCGGCAAGTCCATTTCTATACCCTGTTGCAATTAATCCACCATCCTCAGTAACCTCAACTGCTTCAAAACTATCTTCTGAACCAAGGTCCCAAGTTTTTGGCCAGCCGGAAAGAGTATTACCCGTTGATGCGTCGACTTTTATAAGTACTGCATCAAAATTTAAGGTACCCGCAATAACATAATTTCCATCTGGTGTCTCTACACAACCATTTCCTAGATTATATCCTTCATCTCCAAATTCCTTTTCCCAAATAAGGCTTCCGGATGAATCAGTCTTCACAGCATAAATTTTTGCAGTATTATTCCATATAAATCCAGTTTCACCAATCATAAGAAAACCACGATCGCTTGTCTCAATAACGTAATGAGGATGACTCTCTTCACCGCTTCCATTATA